>CAMVCL010000001.1 GCA_947165975.1 uncultured Candidatus Saccharibacteria bacterium
CAATGGATTGAGAACTGGAAGAAGAGAGAGTGAGATTGTAGGATGCGGCGTGAGTGTTGTGAGAGAATAAAAATATTCCAGAAACAGTATATAACGTAAGAAAAATAGCGACAAAAATCAGCTTATCCTGTATGCTACATGCACCATCTGCTTTTAACATAAGTATATTATAAAGCGACGTGAATTATGCGTCAATGTTTATTTCTGCAATAATTTACTAATCTTAGCGCGCAATCCACTTTCTTCTGGTGAGCTAGCAAGCGTATCGACACCGACGCGAAGTAGTCCTAATGCAGTAGCAAAAGAATGATCGAGATTGCCAAGACCTTCGGCACTGAGATGCTCAGTGGATAGATTAGGTAATTCATTTACATCGATCAGGTGAATGATAGGGCGACGCGAAAAGGGAAGATTCTCAAACCAATTGGAAATAGCAAGATTTTCTTGTAACATCGAGAGGCTTGCGCCACCGCCACATAACAATATATTGCGTGGCAAACTTCCGATGCTTTCAAAATCTTCAAGAGCAACTTCTACTCCAGTCAACCAAACAGATAGATTACGATTGATAGCAGTCTCAACTTTAGCTTTGATACGGTCGTCTAGTTCACCGGTATCGAAATTCAGTTTATAATCTTCGGCTGTGTCGAAATCCGTACCAAGCGACTCTGCGATTTGGTGAGTAAAACTACGGCCACCAATGCTAAACATCTTGGTGCCCTCAACGCCACCATCTTCTACTACGGCAATATCGGTGGTGCCACCGCCAATATCCATAACAATACCAGAGAAGCTTGAACCCAGATCGTCACCAAGGCAGGCGCGACAGACGGCAAATGGTTCGACCGCGACAGTCAGGAGATCAAGATTCAATTCAGCACAAACCTTTTCTATGGCTGCCACATGAATAAGCGGAGCAAAAGCCGTATAAAATTGAATCACCACATCTGAGCCTTTAAAACCGATTGGATTACTAATTTTATAGCCGTCAATCGTCAATGAAACAATAGCCGAATTGATTAACCTAACTTCGACATTCTCGTTGTCGGTTTCTAGAGCGACGGTCTTTTTAGCAACTTCACCAGATTTTTGCTGGACTTTTTTGATGATCTCTTCCATCTCGGCTTCGGTGATGGGTTTGTTAGGATTTTTACGGGTGTAATTTACCGTCGTGGTGTTTCCTTTAATCAATTCACCTGCGATACCAACTACCGTCAACTCGGCACGTTCACCAGCTTGTTCTTCGGCTCTTACAAGGGCGTCTTCGCAGACGTTGACAACAGCAGGAATATCAGCCACGGCACCAGCGTTCATGTTTCCTTCAACTTGCTTAGCTTTACCAACACCAAGTATTTCAAGGTTGCCATTTTTAGTCGGTTTAGCTAATACTGCTTTAACAAATTCAGTTCCAATATCAAGGCCGAGAATTGTGCTCATGTCAATATTATACCATAAGAATTTATTTTTGAAATTCTATATATTTGCCGGGTTTTAGGTCGCCAAGTTCGTATTTACCAAAAGTGATACGATGGAGTTTAGTGACTTTATATCCCAAAGCCGCAAAAGTACGGCGAATCTGACGATTACGGCCCTCAGACAAGATTACTAAATAATGAGCTGGCTCTACCTCATTTTTAATCACTTTAAACTGACTGGGGCCGTCATCCAGCATGACACCATATTCTGTGATCATCTGTTGATGTAACGGTTCTAAATCGTGGTCGAGGTCAACTTCGTAAACTTTTTGTTTGCGAAATTTGGGATGAGTCATTTGAAAAGCAAAATCGCCATCATTAGTTAAAAGAATCAGACCAGAGCTATCTTTATCAAGACGACCAACGGTCTTTAACTTACGATATTTCGAAGGGAGTAAATCATATAAAGTTGGAGATGAACCTTGAGCGCGACGCGAGCAAACATAACCGATAGGCTTATGAAATGCTAAGTAAAGATATTCCGTGTCAAACGGAACTATCTTATTATTATAGCATACTTTGTCTTTTTTGTCAATTTTAACTCCGAGGATGGGCTTTTTGCCGTTGACGGTGACTTTACCTACAGATATCAAATCATCGGCTTCACGACGTGAAACCCCTAAACGTTCGGCCAAAAACTTATTGAGCCGAAGTGGCTGGTTGTCCATTGCTTACCTGTGGTGTAGCGGCGGTTGGGTTTTCTACTGTGACGGCTGGAGGCGTAATCGGTGCGGCAGGAGCGGCGGTCGGAGTAGGCGTTTCGACAGTAACAGCGGGGGCGGTTTGTGGAGTAGCTGGAGCAGCCGGGGCTGGAGTTTCGGCTGAGTTAGCCGACGCATCAGCTGGCTTATCGCCAAGTACTTCGTGGATGGCATTCACAACATCTTCGATACCGACTTGAGATTTAACTAGATAACGTTCGGCGCCAAGCCTTTCACCGCGCTGGCGTTGATCATCGCCAGAAAGTGCCGTCATCATAATAACCTTAATATTTGCGGTCTCCGGTGTGGAACGTAAGATATCCAACATATCAAAACCAGAAATTTTTGGCATCATTACGTCTGATAAAATTAGGTCGGGTTTTTCGCGCACTGCTACGGCTAAGGCCTCTTCGCCATCACCGGCAGATACTACTTCGTAACCTTCGGCAGTAATGCGGACACTGTAGATTTCGCGTAGACTGGCTTCGTCTTCAACTACCATTATCTTGCTCATTTTGCTTCTCCGTTTAGATTATTATTGTTATTGTTTTGAACTAGTGGATTTGGAGTAGATGATGTAGGAGGAGCACCAGGTTGCGGGGCGGCTAATGTTGTAGCCGGCGTCGGTGCGGGTTTAGGTGTAGGTGTTGCATTTGGGGTGGATGGAGTGGTAGTTGCAGTAGGAGTCATTGATGTCGAGCTCGCAGGAGTAGTTGGCGCAGAATGTACTGCTGGAGTCGAGGCTGGAGCTGTTGTTGGAACTGGGGTCGGGGCTGGAGTAGCTGGAGTCGCAGGTTTTGCAGTAGTAGCTGATGGCGCAGGTGTTGTGGGCATAACTGGAACTGCAGGGGCCGGAGCAGAAGCAACTTGGTTGGTAGGTGTAGGATTTTGAGCAGTCTTTATGATATTGTCCTGCGTCATTTGATTCTGCACGGCAATCATACGTTTTTCGTATTCATCATTTGTGAGGCGTGGCAGGGAAACATAAAAAGTAGAGCCTTCGCCAAAAGCTGATTCAGCCCAAACGCGACCGCCCATGGCTTCTACGCGTTGTTTGACTAGATAAAGGCCGAGTCCAGTACCACCAATTTCACGGGTATCAGAATTATCGGCTCGATAAAATTTTTGGAAGATATGACCCAAATCGTCTGCTGCTATACCAATACCCGTATCGGTGACGTTGATCAGAACACGATCACCATCGCCACGCACATTAATATATATCGATCCGCCTTCTGGAGTATATTTCAGAGCGTTCTCGATCAGATTATCCATAATCTCGCGCATGAAATTTTCATCAATATAACCATACACTACTTGATTAAGCCGGCGATTACTATCGAATGAGACTTGTTGACTGGAGCCAAAGTTAAAAGTAATCTTATTTTCCTTGGCGCGTTCAATATAATCATCCGAAATTGTTTTTACTACGCCAATCATTTCGGCTGGTTTAAAGTGTGGGAGAATCTTGCCGTCGTCTAGTTTAGTAATATCAAGTAAATCTTGGAATAATTTACCAAGGTGCTTTGATGCGTTTTGAGCGGAGGTAAGATAACCACGAGCTCGCTCATCGATAGTGGCCGTTTGTGGATTTAGCGCCAATGATAAATATCCGTCAATCGTCGCAACCGGTGTACGCATTTCGTGTGATGCTGTAGAGATAAATTCAGTCTGCTCACCTTCTTCTTCTAGCTCGTGGGTGATATCACGAAAAGTGATGATATCGTTACCGTAGTTGCCATCAACGGGGTGAACCGAAATTGAAATTGGAATACGCTTATTAGAACGGGTGCAGATTAAAGCGACCTGGGCCTTTTCGAGTGGTTGATTGGTTTTAATCGCTTGGATCAGCGGATTCTCGCGTTCTGACAACTCGCGCCCTTCCTTGGATTCTAATTTGATAACTAGACCATAATCTAATCCAATAGCTTTGTTTGCGGAGTCATATTCGGTCATTGTTACAGCGGCTGGATTGATAAACTGGACTGCACCGTTTTTATCTATCATCACGACGCCATCATGAATATTATTCAAAGCAATCTCAGCCAACGCCGCTTGACTAGAAGCGGAGTTACTCGAACTTTTTTTAGACTTAAAAAGACTCATCTACATATATTTTAACACAAGCGTTAAAAAATGTGATAAAATTTATGTATGAATAAAGACGTGATTTATATTGAACCCGAGGATGATATCACTGATATTATCCTGAAAATCGAAAATTCAAAGGAAAAAATCGTCGCCTTAGTGCCGCCCAAAAAGGCTGGAGTGTTTAGGAGCGTAGTAAATATTAAGCTGATTGCAAAAGCCGGTAAAACTGCCGATAAGACTGTCGTGCTCGTAACCGTTGATCCTTCTATTACTAAATTGGCAGCTGCTACTAGACTTCCTGTTGCCAAAAACTTGCAAACTGCACCTTCGATTCCCGCCATGGAAGATGATACGGAGGATAGTACTTCCGAAAAAACCGATTTAGTTGAGGATGAAGACGAAGTGGAAGGAGACGAAGAGGATGATTCCGGCGCGGAGTTATCTAAAAAAGATAGTAAATCATCCAACAAATCTAAACATAAAAATGCCGAAGAAGCAGACGAAGATGAAGAAGTTGACGACGAAGAAGAGGATGATGAAGAGGAAGAAGAAAAGCCTAAAAAGAAAGAGAAGAAAAAGAAATCCGATAAAGGTGGGCTTAAAAATTGGATAAAGAGTCACAAAAAGACTTCTGCTTTTGCTGGAGTCGTGTTCCTAGGCTTAATCGCGCTTGTTGTCTGGATGTTCTTCTTTGCCCCAGCAGTAGATATTACCGTTTCGATCAAAACCGACCAGAAGAACTTTTCTGAAAATGTCACCTTCACTGACAAGTTAGAAGAAGAAAATGCTGAAGAGGGTAAATTCTACCTCGAACAGAAGAAAATTGAGGATACTCAAAAAGTCGAATTTGAAGCGACTGGCCAAAAAAATATCGGTGAAAAGGCACATGGGAATATCGTTGTTTACAAATATTTTCCAATTAGTTCTAGTAGTGCAGTCCAGATAGATGCAGGAACTAGGTTCACTGTTTCAGGATTAATTTTTACAACAGATAGCGCTGTTACGCTTTCGTATGGTGGAAGAGGAGAAGGTTGTGAAAATGAAAGAAATCTCCCCGAATTGATTGAATCAGGTTGTCGGGTTACTGCGCGTGTTAATGTTACTGCTATGGAACCTGGATCTAAGTACAATATCGCTATGCAACAATCGGGTTGGGATACGGTTGCTCCGGTTGGGGCATACTCCGATAAAGCGATGGAGGGTGGCACTGATAACGTAGTCACAGTCGTCCAGCAATCTGATATTATCTCTGCTCAAGATAAGATCAAGTCTTCTAAAGAAGAAGAAAACAAAGCGAAACTCTACGAAACAATCGATGACAAATATTATATTATCGATTCTAGCTTCGAGCAAAACACATCAAACGTAAAAGCTACCCCAGCTACGGATGAAGAGGTCAAAGAGGGAGTTAAACCTTCTGTAGAAATGACTACGACCGCTTCTGTTTATGTAATCGACAAGGTCAAACTCGAGCAATTCATTGATAAGAAGGCTGAATTAGCCGAAGATCAAAAGATATATGACATCAAAGATATCTACGTCGAGAACATGAGCCATATTGCGGTTGGTGCTACCACTAAGTTGAAGGCACAATACTTCATCGGTCCAAAATTAACTGAATCCGAATTGGTTGACAAGATCAAAGGTAGAGGATTAGGCGATGCAAGACGTGAAATTGCTGATATCTATGGTGTTTCTGACGTGACGATTAATAAATCTTACCCATGGGTGATGGCTATACCAAATAATTCCAATAAGATTACGATCAAATTTGAAGTTAAGGATCAGGACGGCAACGATATTAATACCGACGAAAATGAAAGTGAAGACGGTAATGATAGCGGAGAAAGTGAAGCCGAAGAAGAATCAGAAGAAAAGAAAGAATAACTTAGTTTAATAATTAATTGCGAGGATAAAGATGCGAGTTATTGGTTTAGACGTGGGTGAAAAACGGATTGGAATAGCCAAGGCGGATTCCAGCACTCGTATTGCGGTGCCAGTTGGATACATTAATGTTGATGGCCTAGAATGGGAAGAGATAGGTCATGTGGCCGATTTGAATAGTACAAATTTCTTTGTCCTAGGTCTTCCGCGTAGTAACGAAGGGAATGAGACGGCCCAGTCGCTCTATGTTCGTAATTTTGCCAAAACTTTAACAGAAAAAATTCCTGATGCCAGAATTAAATTTCAAGATGAATCCTTAACATCTGTTATTGCGGAGGAAAGGCTGAAGGCCCGCAAAAAGAAATATGAAAAAGGCGACATTGACGCAGAAGCCGCGGCAATAATCCTACAGGATTATATGGAAACATTTGATGGCTTCGCAGATATTTCTCCTACCAATATCGCTTCGAATGAAAACCAGGAACCCGCAGGAGTAGTCGCAACAGTCAAAAATGCTGCAACCGAAGCCCGCGACAATGTAACAAATTTAACCAAAAAGGAAGCCGACAAAGTGAAACTAAATACCAAAAAAGCCAAAAATAACCTAAAAAAAATTGCGGCCTTTGTGGTTTTTCCAGTTTTTTTACTAACACTATTGTTGGTTGGTGGAGGATTTTGGTGGGTTAATTCAATGCTTTCGCCAGTAATTAAGGATTGCAGTAAAGGCGGATGCGAAGATATTGAATTTGTGGTTACAGAGGGCGAATCTAAGTCTTTAATAGCTGACAATCTCGAAGATGCTGGACTAATCAAAAATGCCTTTGTCTTTAAGGCTTATCAACACCTTTTTAAATCCGATGCTGACTATAAAAGTGGTACCTATCAATTTAATAAGGGGTTATCGGTAGAAACTATTATCGAGATGCTTTCAAGAGGCGTAAACAATAACGACGTCTTTAGTTTTACGATTTTACCAGGAGAAACTACTTTTGATATTAAGAAAAAGTTAATAGAAATTGGTTATGACGAAACAGAGGTAGAAAAGGCTTTTGCGGCTAAATATGACTTCGCTTTCTTAAAAAATCTACCTGCTGATGCGTCTTTAGAAGGATATCTCTTTGGTGAGACGCACGAATTCTATAAAACTGATTCAGTGGAAGATATATTGAAAGAATTTCTCTCTGGTATGGATAAAGTGATAAAAGACAATAACCTCGAAGCAAGATACAAAGAACAGGGATTATCACTCCATGAGGGAATTACGCTAGCATCCGTAGTGCAAAAAGAGGCCGCCTCCTCTGAGCAACCAACTGTAGCACAGGTGTTTTTGTCACGTCTTAATCTTGGAATACCACTTGGGAGCGACGTAACGGTGTCTTACGCGCTTGATATAGTGGATCCTGAAAGACAGACGTATACCGATAATCAATCCGCCTTGACGGTCGATTCGTGCTACAATACACGCGTTAATAGTGGTCTCCCTTGTGGACCTATCTCTAATCCAGGTCTTTCAGCGCTTCTTGCCGTGGCCGAGCCATCTGATACTTCTTATCTATACTTCTTGACAGGAGACGATGGTTTGATGTATTATAGTAGCACAGAGGCTGAGCATAACCAGAATATTTACAGCCATTGCCAGAAACTCTGTAACGTATCACTATGAGAAAAAGAAAATCTATAATTTCGGAACGGTTTAAACAAGTTTTGCCATATTTTTTGACGGGCGGCATCATTCTAGCAGTGGTTTTTGTTGGTTCATTAGATAAACAGAATGCTGACGTAAACCTCAGTTTAGATACTTTTGCTACCAACGATTACAATGTTTCTGTCGACCAGATGTCAGAATTATATGTAGTAGCCGATTTGTCTGACGCTCTAAGTTTAGCGAGTGCCTCAGATGTGGCTTCAAACTACGTAATTACCACTACGATGTACGATTCTGGACAAACTTCAGCGACCGGCAAACTAGAAAAGCCAAGCTCTACTAATATCATAGCTTCCCGTGGCGTAATTGAGCACCAAGTGGCCGAAGGTGAAACTATGACTATGATTGCTCACAAATATGGCGTTACTAATGACCAGATACGTTGGTCAAATAACCTTAAGACTACCGATGTTTCGCCGGGTACGATTCTCTATATCCCAAGCGTGCCTGGTATCGTTTATACTGTTAAAGCCGGCGATACGATGGCTGGTATTATTGATAAATACGGCTCCAACGAACAAGAGATTATCGCACTAAATGACCTTGAAGTCACCGGTATTAAAGAGGGTTCACGTATTGTGATTAAGGGAGGTTCCTTACCAGAGACTGAGCGTCCAGAATATGTGGCACCAGTACAACGTTATCAATCATACTCCAACTCCTATTCGTATACTTACCTAGGCAATTCGGCTGAACGTCAAAACATCGAAGTTGTCGGCTATTTCTATAATCTCGGTGGTCCTTATGGCCGTGGTCAATGTACACAATGGGCTTGGTATAAGAGACAAGATCTACCTTCTAACCTTGGTAATGCCAATGCGTGGGCACGGAATGCCGCTAGGGCGGGCTATGTCGTGAATCGTACACCATCAGCTGGTGCAATCTTCCAGACTTCTTCAGGTTGGTATGGCCACGTAGGATATGTTGAGTCAGTTAATCCAGATGGTTCAATTGTGATTACAGAGATGAATTATGGCGTCAATTATCGCGTAATCCGCTCGACCGTTCCAGCAAGCGCAGTTGGAAGGTTTAATTACATTCATTAGAGTCTAGCTATTTTACCAATCTTCAACAAGGGTAAATTCTTTGCCGGCTATACTAATAATTGAATCTGGCTTGGCGCCTTGAGTTGTAAGTTCGGCTCGTATACCAAGTTTTTTCATAATATCACGTAAACGATTAACTGATGCATAGTTGTTTAAGTCGGTGCGACGAGCAAATTTTTCGATCTTCTCGCCAGTAACAACAAACTTATCGTCTATTTTTTCTACTTTCCAAGTGTCTTTAAGCGCATCTTTGCCTAAACTAATAGTAGGAACTGAAGCAGAAGCGTGAGGATGCCCGTCATTCTCGGAACGCTCCCTCGCGCCTGTCGTTACAGGGTTCGGTCGCTCCGTATTTTTCACGTCGGAAAATATGCTCTTCGTATGAGAGTATTCATCGCGTTTTTCAGATACTACTTGCTTCAATTCTCTTAGCAATTCCGTAATACCCTGATGGGCTTGAGCGGAGATATGAAAGATCCTAGCGTTAGGGTTTTTAGAGAGAATAGACGACATCTGCATTTTAACGATATCTTCATCAACACCCTCACATTTAGTAATTGCGACGATTTCAGGGCGGTCTTTCAAATCGGAATATTTGTCTAATTCATTGCGGATAGTTTGATACGCATCACCGGCATCGTCATTATAGACATCAACTAGATGAAGTAGGACCGCTGTACGATCAACATGGCGCAAGAAATCGTGCCCTAGGCCTTTACCATCGGATGCTCCTTCAATTAGTCCTGGTATATCGGCAATCAAGATGTCTTTTTCATCAATAGTAGCTACACCAAGATTGGGCGTAATAGTTGTAAATGGATAATCGGCGATCTCGGGTTTGGCGTTAGAGACGACAGATAGAAAAGTAGATTTACCAGCATTAGGCAAGCCGACCAAACCTACATCTGCCACAGATTTAAGTTCAAGCTCGGCTTCAAATTCCTCACCTGGCTCGCCAACTTCGGCGATTAATGGGGCTTGACGAGTTGAGCTCTTAAAATGAGCGTTACCAAAACCCCCGGAGCCGCCTTTAGCGATAATGGCTTCTTGGCCATCTTCTACTAAATCAGCGATTAGGTCCCTCGACCCGCTTCCGTTGTCATGCATGGTCTCGGAAGAACCTGATTCGCTGATTTTATAGACAGAGGTGCCGATAGGAACGTCGATGACGAGATTTTTGCCGGATCGGCCAGCTGAGCGTTGGCCAGAGCCATTTTTGCCATTTTCGGCTTCAAGAATAGGAGTAAATCTGAAATCTATCAAGGTGTTGGTATCTTTGTCAGCTCGAAAGATGATACTACCGCCGCGGCCGCCATCGCCACCATCTGGGCCGCCTTTTGGGATATAAATCTCGCGGCGAAAAGAAACGGCGCCATCGCCGCCTTTACCAGCTTTTAAACTCACTTTGGCTGTATCGACAAACATAGTTACATTATAACATCTTATAGTCAAATCTAGCAATCTGGTTCCATTTTAAAGTCTTATATGTTACAATTGTTGAATGCAACGTGGAGGTGATTATATATTTTTTGTAGCCATCTTAATGATTATGCTTTTTGGTTTTTGTACTCTATTTAAAGAACCAGAGTTGCGCTCTGAAATCGAGAACCGCGAATTATCACAATTGCCCCAACTTACAATTACTGGCTTCCTTAATGGATCGTTCCAAAAGACTTTTGAGTCTGCTCTTTCAGATCAATTTATCGGCAGCAATGATATCCGCGCTAATTACAAACAAGCAATGAATTCTTTGCCAAAGTTCGGCTTGGACAAAATGGTCTGCAAGAACAGATACTTAGAGTTATATAATAGCAAAGATAGACACCGTGCAGCATTTAATTGTGAGGACTATCTAGTTTATTACCCAGACGCTTTAACGGACAAACAGCGAAATATTGTCGAAGAAAACATTAAAAAATACAATCATCTTAATACTTTGAGTGACGTTTATTATTACTTCGTCAATGACTCTTCGGTGATGGATTTTACGACCAACCAAAAGGTCACGGACTACACTAAGCTCCTCAAGCAAAAACTTAAAGGTAAATACCACTTTAGTTCTTTTGAATATAAGGATTTCAACGACTATAAGAAATGGTTCTATAAAACCGATCATCACTGGGACTATCGTGGTTCATATCGTGGATACCAAGAGATCACTAAATTACTCAAAATTCCCGAAGCCATCAAACCGGTTAGCACATTTACAGATGACCGTTTTTATTATGGGTCACTTGCTAGAACTACCCAGAATTTAAACTATCATGATGATTTTTCTTTTTATATCTTCGATCTACCGAAACATAGTACAAAAGTAAACAGAAAACCCGTAGCATATGATCACCTAAAAGAGTGCGCAGAACGCAATGAAGATTATAGAAAAAGCCAATTCACTCAGTACTCTATCTGTTACGGAAATGATTTTGCAGAAGTAATTTATGATTTCAATCAGCCCAAAAAGGAAAATCTCCTAGTTATTGCTAATTCATTTAGTAATCCAATTAATGCCTTGATCGCAATGAATTATAACAAAACTTACATTATAGATTTACGGCATTTCAAAAATACTTTCGGATTTGACTTCAACTTTGTAGACTACACTACGGAACATGATATCAAAAAAACTCTACTTATCCTCAGTCCAACTTTCATTTTTGGCGAAAGCACTCATCAAGGATTGGAGGGCTGATGTTATTTAGTAGTCCAACATTCTTATTTGCCTTTTTGCCCATCACACTTGGTCTTTATTTCTTAGCTAAAGATCGCTATAAAAATTATATCCTGCTAATAACGTCTTTGATCTTTTATGCTTGGGGTGAGCCGTCCTATATTGTCTTGATGATTATTTCTATTGTCTTTAATTACTTTATCGCTCGTTTTATCCATAAGTATCGCAAAAACTCCAAAGTCAAAAAGGCTCTTCTTTCTATTGCTATTTTCGTGAATATTGGTGCGTTATTTATCTTTAAGTACCTCGGTTTTGCCGTTATCACTTTTAATCGTATCTTCAATTTGAATATTCATGTACCAGAACTAGCTTTACCGATCGGTATTAGTTTTTATACCTTCCAGATTCTTTCCTACGTAATTGATGTATATCGCAAAAAGATTAAGGTACAAAACAATATCTTTACGCTTGGAGCCTATATCGCTTTATTCCCACAGCTGATTGCTGGCCCGATCGTCCGTTACTCTACAATCGAAGAGCAACTTAGAAAACGCACTCATAGTATCAAAAAATTCTGCGACGGATTTAGGCGTTTCATCCTTGGTTTTAGCAAAAAAATCTTAATCGCTAACAATGTCGCGATTATAGCTGATGCCGTTTTCAATGAACCTACAGCTATTCCTCTTCATCCGGTAGCAATTATCTTTGCATTACTAGCCTATACCTTGCAAATTTATTATGATTTTTCTGGTTATTCTGATATGGCGATTGGTCTCGGCAAAATCTTCGGTTTTGATTTTGACGAGAACTTCAATTATCCTTATTCTGCCACCTCCATTACAGATTTTTGGCGACGTTGGCACATCTCTTTAACCACTTGGTTCCGTGATTATGTTTATATTCCTTTAGGAGGGAATCGTTGTTCGAAACTTAAGTGGGTACGTAATTTCTTTATCGTCTGGATGCTGACGGGGCTCTGGCACGGAGCAAGCTGGAACTTTATCTTGTGGGGACTGTTTTACGCTATAGTCCTACTGACCGAAAAACAATTCTTGAACAAAATACTGACTAAGATACCACGTTTCCTTTCTTGGATTTACACGTTCATAGTCGTAAACCTCGGCTGGTTGCTTTTTAGGGTAAACAACCTCCATGACTTAAAGCATATAATCAGCGTGTTGATGCATCCGCAGATTGGCCTTTTTGATTTTATCGCAACTCATTTTAGTTTGATCCCATCAGTCACTTTTATGATTATTGGTCTGATTTTTATGTTCCCGTGGGGTAGAAAACTTGCTCGTAAAATTGCTCAAAAACCTATTGGTAAGGTATTTATAGACATCATCTTAATCGGACTATTTCTTGTTAGTATCTTCGCTCTGATCAGTAGCTCGTATAATCCATTTATCTATTTTAGATTCTAGATTCTTATAAAAAAGTACTTGACAGCTCCATGCTTATGCTTTATTATGAATATAAGCTGGTACGCTTCACAGGGGTTCCACTGAAAAGTGGAGTGTGGAGACTCATAAAAATAAACAGCGGATTAAAACAAAACAATGTGCCCCAAGGGTGGGCGCGTAACAGCGTAAGGAACGGTCTTAGGACCGTTTCTTTATGGTGTCACACAAAAGACTAATCTATAAAAATATGTTATAATATGAAAATATGATTAAATTTACAGTTATCACTCTATTTAGGGAAGCAGTTGAGCCATACCTTAAGACATCGATGATGTGGAAGGCTACCGAAAAAGGTTTGGCGCAGTTTGATTTTGTGGACTTACGTGAATTTGGTCTAGGGCCACATAAATCGGTCGACGACACCCCCTATGGTGGAGGTGATGGTATGTTGCTACGCTGTGAACCGGTTTTTGCAGCTATTGAGTCCGTCAAAGCAAAATCTCCAGACGCAAAGGTCATTTTACCTACTCCCGTAGGTAAGGTTTGGAAGCAAGACTCTGCCAGAGAGCTAGCAAATAGTGATGCTCATTACATTATTTTGTGCCCACATTATGAAGGATATGACGAAAGAATCATGTCATTAGTGGATCTTCCGATTTCACTGGGTAAATACGTCCTGACGGGTGGGGAGTTACCGGCTCTTATTATCATTGATTCGGTTGTACGCCTTATTCCTGGGGTTTTAGGTGGAGAAAAATCCGCTGAGATCGAATCATTCTCGGATGGTGATAATCTAGAGTATCCCCAATATACCAAACCTTATGATTTTCGTGGAATGAAAGTGCCAGATGTTTTGCTTTCTGGCAATCATGGTGAAATCGCTAAATGGCGTAAAGAAAACAGCGGAAAAGCTGAATAATTATTTGAGCTCAAGGATATAGGTTGTACCAGCGTCCATGGTTGGACTTTTTAAGACAAGTTTATTATTTTTAGTGATAATAAAATCTTTTTTATCAGTTTTTAGATTGATGGTATTTTTATTAGAATCATCCCAGGATTCTGGAGTTGTTATCTTGATATTGCGTTCGTTTACTTCTGTAATTTGAAAATCTAATCGCGGTGACGCCTCGCCAATAGAGTATTTCTGGCCTTCTTTCACTTCAAAAACTGCTTGATGATAGGCACTACTACCACCTTCATTCCAGCTATTATATTCAATATGTAATCCAGGGACATTGTTAATCTGTTGGTTCACGATGAGAAGAATCGCAACTATTGCTCCGGCCACTAGTAGAGCAGTAGCGGTGACAATTGCGATGATTTTAGTGTTGCTATTAGTTTTTTCTTGAGCATCACTTTTTTTCATACTTATTGTATAGCACACTTGTTTTGGCTCGTAAAGAGCTTCAAGAGGTGATACAATTATGACATGAATTGGTTAGGTCCCGTAGAGGAACTAAAAGGAATTGGCCCAAAGACTGCCGAGACACTAAAAAAATACGGTATTCGTTCAGTCCGGGACTTTTTGTACAATCTGCCACGAGATTATGAGAATTTCGAGGCGCCGACTTCTATATCTGAAATTCATCCTGGCAAAGTCGTAGTAAAAGGTCGTATCGATTCACTTTCTACCAGAAGGGCGAGGCGCCGAAATCTTTCGGTGACAGAGGGCGTAATCAGGGATCAAACAGGAGCTATTAAAGTAGTCTGGTTTAATCAAGGTTATCGCCTAAAACAATTTTCACCAGAGAAGGAATATTGTTTTACGGGCAACTATGAGCTTCGTAATGGTCGTTATAGCCTAGTTTCGCCTTCGGCAGCTGAAGTATCCGAGATCGATCCTAAAACCGGCCTGAGCCCCATCTATGTAGCACACGGAGCACTAAAATCGCATGATTTTAAACGCCTAATATCAAAATCTCGTGATCTTTTTGACTCTATCCCTGATCTTTTACCTACTGTGCCTAAAGGAACACGCAAAAAGGCTCTATTTTATGTACATTTTCCTAATTCAATCAAATCTGCCTCAGGTGCGCGGAATTATCTAGCCTATGAAGAATTATTTGAACTTACCCTAGCCTCAAAACTCAATCGTACTGAAAACGAAAAATTAAAAGCTACCCCTATCCCGTTTTCGGCACCAAAGATACGTGAATTTGTATCTAGATTACCCTTTCAACTGACCGGAGCACAACGTCGTGCGGCTTGGGATATTTTTCAGGATATGGAAAAGGATACCCCGATGAACCGCCTCCTGCAAGGAGATGTAGGTTCGGGTAAGACTATGGTAGCAGCGATGAGCGCATATGAGGCGATTTTAGCTAGCCATCAGGTTGCGTTATTAGCACCAACAGCAATACTAGCTACACAACATTTTGATGGTTTGTCAAAGATATTGAAGCCGTTAGGGGTAAAAATGGCACTTTTAACTGGCGCAACCAAGCATAAGGCTGACTTAAAACATCAAATTGCTACCGGTGAGATAGATTTCGTAATTGGCACACATGCACTTTTGACTGATGATACTGATTTTAATAATCTAGCTTTAGTGGTGATTGACGAGCAGCACCGCTTTGGAGTCGAACAGAGACAAAAATTAATGCTAAAGTCTCCTTCTGGGCTAGCTCCACATCTTCTAACGATGACGGCTACGCCGATTCCACGTTCTTTGCAGCTAACCGTGTTTGGAGATTTAGACGTGTCAATCCTAAATGAATTACCAAGAGGCCGCCAGCCCATTACCACCTCTATTCTGACTGAGGTTGAAACTAGGGAACAGCTTTACCCTAAAATTCGAAACGTCCTTAAGTCTAAAAATCAGATCTATTGGGTATGTAAAGCCATCGATGACGATCCGCGCTCCGAAACCACCTCTGTTAAATCACGCACCACCAAGCTAAAGAGAGATTTTCCTGATGTCAGCATCGAATTCTTGCATGGACGCATGAAGCCAGCCGAAAAAGACGCGATCATGGAGCGCTTTTCCAGAGGTGAAATCCAAATATTAGTATCCACTACCGTAATTGAGGTCGGTGTTGATGTGCCAAATGCTTCTCTAATGGTAATCGAAAATGCCGAATCCTATGGTTTAGCACAATTACATCAGCTCAGGGGGCGTGTAGGGCGTGGTAAAGCGGCATCTTTTTGCTATCTTCTGACATCAGGAGACACCAAACCATCAAGACGCCTGCAGGAATTGGTAAAATCTTCAGATGGTTTTTATCTAGCGGAAGTGGACTTAAAATTAAGGGGTCCGGGGGAAATCTATGGAGCTCTGCAACATGGCGCCCTAGATTTAAGAATTGCAACCTTAACAGATATAAAACTGATCCGTCGGGCGCAAAAAGATGTGACTACTTTCTTGAAAAATCCAGAAAATATGTTAGAATATGAAGAGTTGATGACTGGAATTACTAGATACCAACAGATCACAACTCTTAATTAACTCATAAAATAGATTTAGATTTGTATCATGTCAATTATTAAAATTACCTCTGGAAAGTATCGTGGACAGGGAATCATGTCGCCAGATTCTAAGCACACCCATCCAATGGGGGCGCGCGAAAAGTTGGCATTATTTAATATGATTTCCGAATATTTGCCTGGCGCAGTAGTCTTAGACGCCTTTGCGGGTTCTGGCGCTTTGGGGATTGAGACAATTTCTAGAGGAGCGGAGAGTGTCACTTTTGTCGAAAAAAGCTCTAAAGCATGTCAAACTATTCGCGACAACTTAACCAAAATCGGTATATCTGGGGAAGTTATCTTTGGTGATGTCGTAGGTTTTACAACAGATAAACAATTCGACATCATCCTGACAGACCCACCATATGATGATTTTAATATTGGGGATGTACAGTATTTGCTGAAGTTTTTAAAAGATGACGGGATCTTCGTCTTGTCTCACCCAGACAGCGCTCCAAATTTGCCCGGACTAGAAGTCCTAAAAACCCGTCGATACGCCGCCGCCCATATTTCCGTTTATGCTAAGAGATAATCTTGCTTTTTTAGCAAAAGTGTGATATAATGGTCTTATAAGGAGTTTTTATTATGTATTATCAGGGAGATACGGATAAGAAGGAGCGTCGCAAGATTATTGCGGTTTCGACAATTACTGTCATCATTATCTTGATTTTGGTGGTAGCAATTATCGTGGTTGCAAACAAGAAGAACAGCCGTAGTAATTCAACTAACGTCGCGACTGAAACTTCGCAAACGTCTGTTGATTCAAACGATAGCAGCAAAACGAATGCTAACGAAAACAAGTCTGATTCGGAGAACAAGCCCGCTACTAGCAATTCAAATAGTTCAACTGGCAATTTGTCAACAAATACCAATAACAATGGCTCTGGTTCTAGTTCGAATTCTAGTTCGAGCGCAAATGCCGCAAAGACGGACAACAAAACATCCAAGAGCGACTCTCCGATGCCAACCACTGGTCCAGAAGACGCCTTGCCAATTGCATTGATCTTGGGTGCTTTGACAATGTATTTAGGTTCTGCTGCATTAGCTAAAAGAGAGGCTTAATTATTATCAAAAAGCGAGTTAAATCCTCGCTTTTTTGACGTTTTATGATATAATTAAAAAAGTCTAGCCGACATTTGCCCGGATGGTGGAATTGGTAGACACGTATGCCTTAGGAGCATATGCCTTTCGGTGTGCAGGTTCAAATCCTGTTCCGGGCACCACCAATACAATTTTTGTGGAGGGCCACAAGAATTCACTCCTAACAGGGGTATTTTTTATGATTTCAAACAATACAAGTTCAATACTATACATATTGGAGTGTCACATTATTCTGCTGCAAGAGAGGAGTGTGTGCAATCGACCAGCGATGCGACACCTAGGTGTGTGCAATATACCAGCGATGCGACATTTACAGGTATTAGGGATAGATAATGATATAATCGATAGAAGAATACAAAATTGGAGATAATATGATCTGTAAATACTGTAAATCAAGTCACCTTCATAAAGACGGCAGACGTAATGGCCTTCAGAGATATAGGTGCCTGGATTGTAATAAGAGATTTGATGGGGAAATATATACCACTACATTTATTGAGCATTTCGGGATTAAAATCAAGGAGAAACCAACTAATAAGATTACAAGAGATAATTACTGTACTCCTACAAATAAGACAGAATATGATGATAGGAAAATGATAGAGCTGGCAGAATACTACAAAAAGAATAATATAAAAGTGCCCATTCCGTCATATTATTCTGATTTTCCCAATGAAATCTTTATCGATAAAAATACATATACTGACACTTGGGTCAGGAAGCATTATGAAGAGTGTATGTATAATTATGATTTAAATATTAAGTATTTCAGCAAACTTGATAGGGATGGTTTTAACAAAGAATTAGATAGTTTTATAGAAAAAACCAGATGGAACAGGTTGTTGATTTGAACGATGCAGCCGTCAGAGGAATATACTTATTAGTATTAGATGAGTACAAACAAGTATATATTGGGATTTCGGATAACATAAGAAAAAGAATCATAGGACACTGGAACCGTAGAAAAGAATTCGGTAGACTGATTTTGGGTTCGAAAGAGAATTCGGTACTATCCATAGATTCTTTTGGCCCACTTGATACTACAAGAATTTATATAAAAAGATTAAAATGGAATCAAAACATCCATAGAATAGAAGAAGAAATGGTCGCTAAGTTTGATAGTAAGTATTCTCTAAATAGGATAAGAGGCGGTTTAAACGCTGATATTCCTAGCGCTATAAAAAAACTATCGATGGTGTCTTCCGTTAAAAAAAGAGACTTATAGTTTCTTGTTGAAATATACAGGTTTTTTTGGACGGCAGTGTTTTTGCACACACCTATTTCCGGACGGCAAAAAATGACACTCCAATATGTATAACATTGGCAGATCCAGATTTTTTTAAGGCCTTTTTTACTTTTTATATACCAAGCAAGCAAAATTACGTCCTTATAAAGTGCAAATAGCTGTAGCGATAAGCTTTTAATTATCCAGTAAGCATCTTATCGTAAGCCCATTGTTTCGACTATAATCATATTCTTCGAATACAGTATCGGGAGTCACGTCGAGATAATGCATATAACCATAAAAACCATTGGTATTCCAATTGTCATGATACGAAGAGGACCACCAAGCCCCCCAAAGATTTTGCCCATACGCATTATATTCTTGATAATAGCCAGACAAAGGAGTAGATAGATTATATTGCAAGCTATCCGCATCGGTAGCATCCTGTGTGGTGCTATACGCACTGAATAATCCATTATATTCACCACCTGCTCCCATTGTAGGCATTCGCCAATTCGCCGGACAAAGATCTTGACTCGCATCAATGAGAGTATCTGGAACATCTAGGCCATGCTCTTCATCATAACAGTAAGTCCCAACACTAGCTGCACAATAGTTATAATAGATACCCACCTTAGCCTGACCATTAATAGCTGCTAGACCGTAACTAGTGACAAGCGTGTCCTTACTAGCATTATTAATCATTGGTGCAGTATAAGAATCAAAATCCAAATCTACATCCGTTACTGCCACACTACTCCACCCAGTCGTCGTGCTGCCACCATTTAATAGGTTGGTGATGGCTTCTGTCGTAGCATTAGTATTAGATGTATTCATATTAGTCGCCGTAACGGAGTCAGTTGGATCTAATGCGAGATTGTCCAGCATCCAACAATTACCATCGGCCAATCTAGCAACATGATAAGCAATATTATCACGAGAATCAGTTAAAGTATAGACTTGTCCTTCTAGAAGATCACCAGAACAATAAGTAACATCTTGCAAAGTAGTTGCAGTATCCAGCGACACCGATGTAGTCGGAGCTGCATGAGAAGCCGGATGCACAAGTGTATAAATAACCTGCCCCGAGTATGTATCA
This sequence comes from uncultured Candidatus Saccharibacteria bacterium, assembly GCA_947165975.1. Classification (GTDB taxonomy): domain Bacteria; phylum Patescibacteriota; class Saccharimonadia; order Saccharimonadales; family Saccharimonadaceae; genus Nanosyncoccus. Next base: position 19,861 of record CAMVCL010000001.1, read on the forward strand.
GCAGCCTGAGTCTTAGACATATAAGCAGCATAGGTAGTAGTTAGTGTGGAGCCTGTAGCTTCTGTGCCAATGTCAGTACCAGAATCTCTATGGGCTACTTTAGTATAAGTAGATGGAACTACGTGGTATGAAGTAAAGCTACCATTAGTATCTGAATCTATAGTTAATGGATAAGTTGGAGTAGGAGAAGATATAGTAGATAGTTTCATAGCCCAGTTAGATATATCAGGGTTAGGAGTAGATGTAGCTGTTCCTGTTACTATCTCTTCATTCGTATTACTTCCTATTAGTTTATTGTTTCCTAATGTATTTCCTGTGTAGCCATTAGCATAGATGGAGAAACCTTCATTATCATTACATACAGCTTTCATGGTAGTAGTGCCTATATCTGCTTGGTAGGTTCCGTTGATGATATTGGCATTGTGAGTATTCATGCCAGTACCTTCTATAGAACAAGAGACTGGAACCGTGATGTTGACATTATCTACTGCACTATCATCTGCAAAAGAATATGAAGACATTAAAAATGCTCCAGAAAGCAGAGTTACTGCTACTAGAGCGATTGGGATAGCTATATATTTATTTGGCATTGGATCCTTCAATTTACATAACCATTATAGCATATGATCTAAATTGCACAGTAAAAACGGGATCATGATAAATCACACAGAGAAAAAGGACGCTCCTATAAGAGGAAAAATGGCACGAATACCGCCATTGTGGAGGGCCACAAAAATTAACCTCTAACAAGTGGTATTTTTTGTGATTTAAAACAATTACAAGGGTAAATACAGTATATGCTATAATCATAATATGCCAATACGACATCAATCATTCATAAAAGATGGCGACAAAAACGAAAATAAACTCGTAAGTGATTTTGTCGTTACTAGTTCTTCGATGGGAAAGATGTCATTTATGTCTAAAGATGGAAACTATCTTACAACTGAATATCCCCTGAAAGATCAATCCACAAAAAAGAAGTTTGGGCTAATCACTGCGCTATTAAAAGTCGAAAACAACAGACTTACATTATACGATTGTGACCTGACCATTGATGCGAAACCAAAAAAGTTACACTTAATAGAACGTTTGCCCGCTTCAGGTGAAGCAAATGAACATTATTCTGCAACAGTTTCAGATGGTGGCACTCAACGATTTGTAATTGAAACCGTAAACCGTTATGCATTATGGGATGAAAAGTTGGAGGATAAAGATGTTAATGTCGAGCTATCTGCTTTCGCTTTTAAGATTGGGGTTTATGATAGTATAGAAGATTTTAATAAGCAATTTGATTTCTTTCCAATCGATACCCCAAATGGGCAAGTCGCTGGTTTTAATAGTGAATTTGCAATGATACAAGATGACTATGGGGATGCCCCATTTACTCTTTTCTTAGGCAAAGTCATTGACATCAAGGATGTTAAAGTAAAACTTACTAAATATAAAGTAGAATTTTCCATTATAGATGTAGATTGTTTCTTAGGAACACTAAAGGTAGTCGCAGGTAAAGATGTATTTGATTTTAGTAAAATAGAAAAAGGAAAATTACTCGAAATCTCAGCCGATATTAAAGCAGATTTCGGTGTTGATCCTACACCTGAGGCGATAATAAAAAGCCAAACTAAAACACATAATAAACCGCAGAATACCGAGAATGTTGATAATGCTGTAACTAGACTCGCCGACGCAAGCTATGATGTCTCTTCAGAGCTGGCAAGCAAAATGAAGAAAGCCATTAAGAAAATTACCAGAAGAAAAGATTAGTTCTCAAAAAAAATTGCATTGTATCTTGTTTATGGGACGGGAGTGTTTTTGCACACACTTTATGGGGACGGGAGTGTTTTTGCACACACTTTATGGGGACGGCAAAATATGACACTCAAATAAAGAGGGGATTGGCACGAATACCATTTTGTGGAGGGTCACAAAAATTAACCCCTAACAGGGGTGTTTTTTATGTTTTGAAACAATATTGGTTCATTGTGATGTATATTGGAGTGTCGCATTATTTTGCCGCAAGAGGAAAGTGTGTGCAACCGACCAGCGATGCGACACCCCCCTGTGTGCAATAAACCAGCGATGCGACATTTATTAGCGCAATTTGTATCATGCTATAATCAATATATGGATACTAGAAGATTGGTCTCTTTAAGTCGTGAGTTAAAAAACATGCTATAATGGTTATGTAAAAGGTAATACTGAGAAATATTTGATGCTAGAAAATAAACACATAATGATCGCTCCATTAGGACTAGTTGGGTTAACTATCCTTTCTGGAGCATTTTTAATGTCTTCTGTTGTCTCAGCAGATGATAGTGCAGTAGATAATGTAAACATCACGGTCCCAGTATCTTGTTCTATGGAAGGTACTGGCATGAATACTCACAATGCCAATATCGTCAATGGCACCTACCAAGCAGATATAGGCACTACTACTATGAAAGCCTATTGTAATGATAGTGAAGGTTTTGCTATATATGCCAATGGATATACAGGAGATACGCTAGGAAACAATAAACTAATAGGAAGTAGTACGAATGAAGAGATAGTAACAGGAACTGCTACATCTACTCCTAACCCTGATATATCTAACTGGGCGATGAGATTATCTATCATATCTTCTCCTACACCAACTTATCCATTAACTATAGATTCAGATACTAATGGTAGCTTTACTTCATACCATATAATTCCATCTACTTATACTAAAGTAGCGCACAGAGACTCTGGCACTGATATAGGAACAAGTGCTGAAGGATCTACTCTTACTTCTACTTATGCAGCTTATATATCTAAGACCCAACCTGCAGACTCCTACGTAGGGCAAGTGATCTATACACTAGTTCATCCGGCTAGTGAAGAACCACTTCAGCCACGTCCTGCTACTGCTGGATGTATTAATTATTTTGCTAATGCTAGTACATCTATTGGCGAGATGCGTTGTCAGCCTGCAACTAATAATGCAAATGTATATCTGTGGGCGCCCAATTTCAAACGTACTGGCTATGGCTTCTCAGGCTGGAATGACAAGTTTGACTATTCTGGCAACTTCTATGGTCCTAACCAAACTATCACCGCTCCAGCTGACGTAGAAACAAACGGTCTATCACTCTATGCTGTATGGATCAAATCAGCAGGTTCGCTCCAGAACTGGAATGGCTGTTCCGGTCTAGCCCAAGGTGCCACTACTGCTCTTACAGATGAACGAGACGGTAATACTTATGCCGTAGCTAAACTCGCAGACAACAAATGTTGGATGATAGAAAACTTAAGATTAGCAGACAAAGACAGTAGTAACAATGACATCAATCTATCCAGCGCAAACACCCATAATCCATCACTTCCTATTACTAATATCTATGACACTACTAACCCTATAACCTCTAACCATCTCTCTACTCCAGTAGATTCCACCCAAACTGCGTGGTGTATATCGCAAAACTCTTCGGCGTGCATAGATCAATCCATGTTAGATACTAGCAATACTACTCTTTTCATTAATAACACATCTACTAACTATAGAGCCTCTAGCAACGTCTATTCCTATGGCAATTACTATAACTGGTACTCAGCTACTGCAGGTCATGGAAAACATGGTTCTAGTTACGCTTCTGGTTACACAGCCCCAGGGGACATTTGTCCTGCAGGCTGGCATCTACCAACTGGTAAAGATGCTACAGGTGACTTTGGTGTACTTGACGTAGCTATGGGTGGTACAGGGACCGATGCTGGAGCAGTCCAGGCTGCCAAATGGTATTCATATCCTAACAACTTTGTCGATTCAGGCTACCTTATCGGCTCTCCCGCTAACACTCGCAATCTTTATGGAGGCTATTGGTCGTCATCAGCTGGGAGCGATTATAACGCCTATAGCCTTCTTATCTATGCTGGTTATTTTGTTCGACCAGGCACATATCACAGTAATGGCAATAGCAAGTCCGATGGTAGGATGGTGCGTTGCGTCGCTGGTGTTAGGCAATAGAGAGGCTAAAAATGAGGCAAATGATGCGTAAAATGAAGATAATCAAAGAAAGCAAAGTGCTACTAGCAGCAGGAATGTTAACTCTAGCAACTATTCTTTCTGGACTAGGGTTGCTGTCCAGTGTGGTAGAAGCAACATCCACTTCAGCTAATGCATCAGTTAATGTAGCAGAAGCTTGTACTATGACTTCCAATGTAGATAATGCTCATTCTGCTACTATCCCTCCTAATACATATCAAGCAGATATAGGTATCACTACCATAAAGATAACTTGTAATGATGCTTCAGGACACGCTCTATACGCAGTAGGATATACAGGAGATGAGATAGGAGGAGAAAATAGTACTAAGTTAGTTAGTGTAAATGGTGGTAGTACTAATGCTATCGCTACAGGTACAGCTACAAGTGGATCTACTTCTAACTGGGCTATGAGGATAAACACAAGTGGATCTAGCTTTATAGGAACAATAGACAATAGCTTTAATAACTACCATGCAGTTCCTAATGAATATACTAAAGTAGCTCACTTTAATTCTGCTACTGACCAGAATACTGGTTCTACCTACCAGACTACTTACGCTGCCTACGTTTCAGGTACTCAGGTTGCTGGCAATTACACAGGTAAAGTTAAATACACTATGGTGCATCCGGCTAACGAGTTTGTGCCACATGAAATAGCGTGCAACGGTTGGAAGATTTGCTATAATCCTAACACTGCTTTAGTTGAAGGGCAGATGGGGGAACAAGCAGGTTATGACAACTACTCTACTACTTTATTGGCCAGTAATTATAAACGAGATGGCTATGGTTTTGCTGGTTGGTCTGATAAATATGATTATGAGACCAATGAAGATGCTGATTTCTATGGCCCTAACCAAACTATTACTACTCCAAATGATGTATCCTCTAAAGGCCTTTCCCTCTATGCTGTATGGATCAAATCGGCTGGTTTACTCCAGAATTGGGATGGATGTAATTCACTAGCGCAAGGTGCCACTACTGCTCTTACAGACGAACGAGACGGCAATACCTATGCCGTAGCAAAACTCGCTGACGACAAATGTTGGATGATAGAGAATCTGAGATTAAGTGATGGCCCAATACTTTCGTCTGAGAACACTCATAACCCTTCACTCCCCTTCAACAACTCATGGTATTATAATGAATTGCAATCTACCCTTTCTACATCTAATCAACTTTCTTCAACCACGGATCCGACTCAGATTGCATGGTGTCAGTCTGGTTCTGCTTCCTGTATAGACCAATCCATGGTAGCTACCAATAATACCACTCTTTTTATTGATAATACTGCTTCTGCCTACTCTGCAGAGGGTAACGTATACAGCTATGGCAATTATTATAACTGGTACTCAGCTACCGCAGGTCATGGTAAATATATGTCTTATAGCTTTGGTACTCACGTCCCTGGAGATATTTGTCCAATTGGATGGCGTTTACCTACAGGGTATTCGACCAATCAAGATAGAGGGGAAATAAATGTATTGAATAATATAATTAATAACGGATCTACTGCAGTAAGCAATGGCCTTAGATCTTTTCCTGCGAATTTTCTTTTTTCGGGAGATATTGAAGGCTCTTCAGTGAGTTATCGTAGAACTTATGGGTATTATTGGACTTCAACAGTAGAAGATTCACGATTTAGTGCAAAGGTGCTTTCTTTCTCAAGCGGGATTGTTCATCCTGCGGATATTGGTACTAGTGGTGTTGAGTCCAGGTATAGGGGATATCCAATACGCTGTCTTTCGAGTATTTAGAGGCAAAGACGATGACCATTTATCAGTTGTAAAGGTCTTTATATCTTCTAGCACATAGCTGAGTTTTCATATCTCTAAAACCTCCTAGTAACCTCTGGCTATTTTCCGAGTTTATCACATTTAAGTGATAAACTCTTTTTTCATGCCTCTCATTTCCTTTTTATTTCTCATAATTATAGTAAGAGCCGGGTGGTAAACCATCTGAGCTAAAAACTATAGACCGATAATCGGAGATTAAAAAGTTGGGTGTGACATTAATCAACGACAATGATAAACGAGTAAAACGAATAGACGAGGCTTTTACAACGAATGATACAGAAAAAAGGCAGAAGTATCGTGAAGCCATCCGGCAGATAGAACAATTGCTGCCTACTGTGGCTGAGATAGAATAATGAGGAGATATAGGTAGTAAAATCACTGAGGTAATTGCCTCAGTGATTTTTGTGAGAAGGTCTTATTTCCTAAACACCAGCGATGCAACGCACCACCTTCCCGTAGTACTTTCTGTCGCCGTACGTGCCCGGATTGACGTTGCTATGGTCTAAGCCCAAGTAGTAGGCGCGGTCGCTACTACTCGCTGAAGACGACCAATAGAACTCGTTGGCATAACGGCTGGAGACTGACGAACCATTCACGTACCCGGAATAGATAAAGTTATTAGGATATGAACGCCAGGCTTTGGACATATCAGTCCCAGTAGGAGTAGTGCTAGGAGATGAAGATACACCAGTACCTCCTAAGGCAATATCTAGAACACCGAAGTCACCTGAAGCATCTTTACCAGTAGGTAAGTGCCATCCTGCTGGGCAGATGTCTCCTAGAGCTATGTACCCATTATCATAACTAGAGCCATATTTGCCATGACCTGCTGTAGCTGAATACCAGTTGTAATAGTTGCCGTAGGAATATACGTCACTATAGACGCTGTAACTTGATGCAGTGTTACTGGTGAAGAGAGTGGTATTGTTAGTAGCTAGTATAGATTGGTCCATACAGGTGGATGAAATAGATGTACACCAAGCAGTAGTAGTTGGGTCTGTGGTAGCAGATAGATGGTTAGAGGTAGTTGGATTGGTAGTATCATAGACATTTATGATTGGAAGAGATGGGTTGTGGGTGTTAGCGGATGAGAGCTCTGGAATATTATCTAGTCTGAGATTCTCAATCGTCCAGCACTTACCATCAGAGAGTTTAGCTACGGCATAAGTATTACCGTCTCGCTCGTCTGTGAGGGCAGTAGTAGCACCACTTGCTAGACTTGAACAGCCATCCCAGTTCTGGAGTAAACCAGCAGATTTGATCCATACGGCATAGAGAGATAGACCATTTGTTTGTACGTCAGCTGGAGCGGTGATGGTTTGGTTGGGTCCGTAGAAAGTGCCAGAGTAGTCGTACTTATCATTCCAACCAGCGAAGCCATAGCCAGTTCGTTTGAAGTTGCTGGCCCAGAGTGTGACATTTGCATTGTTACTTGCAGATTGGTCTCCCATAGTACCTACGACTGAACTATTGTTTGGATGATAGACTATCTTGCCTGGTTTAGCGGGTCGAGGTTGCAGAGGCTCTTCACTAGATGGATGAACTAGAGTATAGATCACTTGTCCTTGGTAGGAGTCTGCTGGTTGTGTTTTGTTTATATAAGCTGCATAAGTAGAGGTAAGAGTAGCTCCTTCTGCGCTAGTACCTAGATCTGTACCAGAGTCTCTATGAGCTACTTTAGTATAGGTAGATGGTACTGATGAATAGGAACCAAAACCATTATCTAGAGTTAATGGATAAGTACCAGTACTTGCTTCTAGTTTCATCGCCCAGTTAGATGTATTTCCACTTGTATTAGTTCCGGTTATTATCTCACTTGCTGTAGATGATCCTATGAGTTTATTGTTTCCTAATGTGTTTCCTGTGTAGCCATTAGCATAGATAGCAAAACCTTCACTATCATTACAATAGGCTTTCATAGTAGTAGTGCCTATATCTGCTTGGTAGGTGCCATTGACGATATTGGCATTGTGAGTATTCATGCCAGTACCTTCCATAGAACAAGATACTGGGACCGTGATGTTTACATTATCTACTGCACTATCATCTGCTGAGACAACAGAAGACATTAAAAATGCTCCAGAAAGGATAGTTAACCCAACTAGTCCTAATGGAGCGATCATTATGTGTTTATTTTCTAGCATCAAATATTTCTCAGTATTACCTTTTACATAACCATTATAACATACCTTCTAAAAATGCTTTATTTATCAAAGTTTGATACAATATATTGCATAGATGCTCGTATTTGCGAATTTGTTATTAAACATTTCCCAATCTTACACTTATAATTATATCATACTTTGTTAGAATTGTCAATATTGCACCAGGAGTCTCTTCGCAATTTTCGATACATTCAAAAGCGAATACTAATAATTATTATTATGATGTATAATAGGGTTATGGAAAAAAAGATTCGAGAATATGAGAAATTTATTGAACGAGCCACTAAAGAAAAGCTCAGTGAAGCGGAGCGTTCAAAGCTTTCAAGATTTCATTACGAAATGCTACAGAATTTTCAACATGAAAGAATGTTTCATTTGATTGTTGCTCTGTTCTTTACATTGATGACGGTGGTATTTATCTTTATTGCTGCCTGGACAATGGCAGCCTATGATCTGCATTACGAAATGACGCCCCTCTATATTCTAACGATCCTACTTGCAATTTTAACTGGTTTTTATGTCAAACATTATTATTTCCTCGAAAATCACATTCAGGGGCTCTATAAATATACTGCGAAACTAAGCGGTGTCGAAAAAGATTAATTCTCCTCTAGCCAAGCATCTAACTTTTGAAGCCCCTGTTCGGTACGGGCTTCGTGTCCGGCCATATTGAATCCATCGCCTTTAAATGTGGCGTCGGGGAATTTTTTTTGCAAGCTAGCATAGGTGCCAGAATTACCAGAGCCTTCATGGGTGTTAAACGGAATAATAGTTTTACCTTTTAGGTCATGATTTTCAAGAAAAGTATAGACAACCATTGGAAGATCACCCCACCAAATTGGATAGCCAAGGTAGATAGTATTATACTTTGTTATATCAATATCTCCTTTATAGGCGGGCCGGAGATTTTGCTCTTTTTCTTTTGTAGCTTGATCTACACATTCCATATATTTAACTGGATATGCTACTTCTGGCTCAATTTTAAATTCATCGGCACCGGTTTTGGCTATAATTGCCTTGGCGAGAAGCTCGGTGTTGCCAGTCTCGACTTCTCCCACACCATATTCTTCATCTCCGCGTGAAAAATACGTAACTAAAATCTTACTCATTCTTTACTCCTTTTTTCTATTATAGCAATTATTATGAATATGGACTATAATTTAAGAATGAAGAAAAAGACCAAAGCTCTATACGGGGAATTAGTTAGAAAAAGTATCGGTGCCGCAGTGCTGATTGCGCTGGGTGATTTTGCTCTTCTAAAACTTGGTGACCCGATTGGTCCAATCATCTTTACCTTCGGTTTGTTAGGTGTTTGTTATATGGGTCAAAATTTGTTTACGGGGAAATGCGGATTCCTGTTCGCAGATAAGATCAAATTTTGGGATCTTATGATTATTCTTGTCGTAAATCTAGTTGCAGGATATTTGATGGGAGTCTTATTTTCATTTTTGGATACTGAAGTAGTTCAAAATGCCATTTCTAAAGTTGCGAATTGGAGCTTTTCTTGGTCATTTTTTATAAAGTCTATCTTATGTGGTGTCATCATGTATATTGCTGTCTACATGTATAGAAAGGGAACTCCGTTAGGGATTATATTTGGTGTACCGCTATTTATCTTCTGTGGGTTCCAACACTGTATCGCGAACGTGATTACTATGGGTGTAGCGAAAAGTTTTAGTTGGTCTATTTTGATTGCGGTTTTAGGAAATTTCGTAGGTTCTTTAGCAATGTGGTGGATTTCTAGAGATGCGGGGAAGAAGGCACCATGAAACGAAAGCTAGCCGTCCATGGTATCTATAAACATTTCAAGGGTGATTATTATATTGTAGAGGATATCGCAAAACACTCTGAAACGGGTGAATCTTTAGTAATATATCGCGCACTCTATGGGGATAATCAGTTATACGCAAGGCCTTTATCGTTGTTTTTGAGTCCGATTGATAAAGAAAAATATCCAAATATTAAACAGAAATACAGATTTGAACTACAGGAGATAAATAGCAAAAATCAATGATTATTTGTTCATGAGCTTAACAGCTATTGTTCACGAGAGAATTAAGAATCATTATTTTATAATCACTTTTTTCGAGCTATAATTAAACCATGAGTAATAAAAAGCCCACTTTCAAAAATATCTTTCATGATTATATGGAGGAGAATATTAAGCTAGCACTATGGCAGAAGACTAGCATCGTGATGCTTTTGATTGTTTTTGCTGGTTTTTTTGGGTGGATTTATGAATTCATTTTTTATTATTTTGATGGCGGGATGCAAAGATTTTACATGCAAGGTGGAAATTTTTTGCCCTGGATCAATATTTATGCGATTGGTGCGGTCTTAATACTTCTTACTACTTATAAATTCAGAAAAAATCCACTAGCAGTATTCCTAATCTCATTAGTCGTAACTGGAATCTTAGAATTTATTGCTGGTTGGCTAGTCTACAAAATAGGGAACGGCACACGCTATTGGGACTACAATAATGAGATTTGGAATTTCGGCAACATTGAAGGTTTCGTTTGTCTTCGTAGTGTTTTAGTCTTTGGTTTCTCGGCGCTCTTTTTGACTTATCTCATCATCCCGATAGAAATCTGGCTAGCAAAACGACTACCTAAACGCTTATTTTTAACTATTTCCATTATCTTTCTAGCCTTAGTTTTAACGGATGAAATATATAATATTTTAGCCTCAAAATTCTTTGGCTGGCCTGATGCAACCGATTTTTATCAATCGCTGGGATGGGAATATCTGATTAAATAACCTGTGCATTTTCGATACCGAACCATCCATCTAAGCGAAAGTCCATGACGATGAAAAATAAAAAGACGCTCAACGATTTGGTGTATAATGTATTAAAAGGAGGTTTATGGAATTCGTAAGATTAAGGTACGCGAACAACAAGTTGATTACTTCAAGCCTCAAGGAACATCAAGAGGTTATTGAGGAATACGTCGAAAAGAAAGGTATGGAATATCTTGGTTTTATTCCGGTACTTTTTGACGCTACTGGCAAAGTAATGGAAATGGATTTAATTTTTAGAAATCAGCAAGTAGAATCCGGGTCAACTAAATAAGAATTCCGTCTGCTTTTTATGTTATAATAATAAGCGGTATGGGGAAAATTACAAAGTATTTAAATCAACTTACTGTCGGAAATGTTTTTGATACACCAGAGATCTTGGAAGAATATTCCACAGATCGTTCTGCTCTTAAGATCAAACCGAAATTTGTAGCTTTCCCAGAATCAACCGAAGATGTACGTAAGTTAATGCGTTTTTTTAATCAGCTTGCCGCTAAAGATATCAAAGTTTCTATTGCCGTACGCGGCTCAGGTTTAGACCAGGGTGGAGCAGACCTCACTAATGGCGTAGTGATTTCTACCGAAAAACTTAACCATCTATTAGAAATTGATACGCGCGAGAGACTAGTCCGCGTACAATCTGGTATTACGTTGCGCGAATTAAATACGGCACTTTCAGTATCGGGTTTACAAATTCCAATTGATGGGCATGATGAAGAAACGATTGGTGGATTAATCTCTAAAAATGCCAAGAGCGACTGTGCTGGTAAATATGGTGGGATATATGCCTACGTGGAGAGGATTGAAGTTGTATTAGCAAATGGTGAATGCCTGCAAACTGAACGTTTGAAAAAATATGCCTTGGCCAAGCGCGCTGCTGAAAAATCATTCGAAGGCGAGATTTATCGCAAAATGTCGAAGATTGTCAAAGACCATGCCGAATTGCTAGAAAAGATCAACAAGGAAAATAAGAGCATGGCTGGTTATCCTATGGTAACACGCGCACCACGCCGTGAAACAATGGATTTGATGCCATTATTCTTCGGTGCAGAAGGTACACTTGGTGTAATTTCGGAAGTAATCTTAAGAGCTATACCATTAAAACGCCGTCCGGAACGCGTAGTAGCAACTTTTAGAGAAATCGAAGATGCCATAGAATATACTGAGGCAATTGAGCCACTAAAACCACGCCAACTCAATTTATTCGACCTAAAGATTATTATGGAGGCACGCGAATCTGGCAAGAATCTGGATGGTGTAATTCGTAAATTAGAAGATGGATTTGTAGTCTTCGCAAACTTTGACGAACGCCCGGCAACTTGCATCAAACGCATCAAAGCTATGCGTGATAAATTCCCACGTACCGCAAAATTCATTTATGAATCAGTTAATGATCGCCCGACCCTAAATGAGTTCGAGAACTCCCTCACTAACTATCTTAATTATGTCAAAAATGGTGAACGCGTGCCAATTTTGACCGATTTTTACTTACCACGTCAAAATATCGAGAATTTCTTGAAAGATTTGAAAGTGTTAGAAGACAAACTTGAATTAAAAGTTGAATTATTTGGCTCACTTAGCTCTTCGATTTACAATCTGAGACCAAAATTCAATCTAGAGGATAAGGATTTTAACAAAAAGGCCACGATGTTCTTGCGAGCGGGGGCATTTATTATCAATCGACAGGGCGGAGAACTAGCTGGTGGTACGCCGGAAGGTCGTTTAAAAGCGGTCGTCACTAATACTACTATGCAGGAACCAGAAAAGAAATTATACGAAAACATTAAAAATATTTTTGACAAAAATGGTATCTTGAATCCTGATATCAAACTTGGTACAAGTTCAAAATACACACTTACGCATTTTCGTTCTAACAATCTACCGAAGATTATGGTATAATATATTAAATTTATAGGAGTTATTATGAAAACAAAGTTGAAAAAGCTTTCTGATTCGCGAGTCGAATTGACAGTGACTTTAGACGCAAAGGATTTGAAGCCTGCTAAAGAAAAGGCACTCGAAAAATTATCTAAAGAATTAAAGGTTGAAGGATTTCGTAAAGGAAAAGTGCCAGCAGAAATCGCCAAGAAGTTTATCCCCGACAATGATTTAAATGCCGAAACGGCTGATTTTGCGGTGCGCACCACAGTTGTAAATGCTTTTAATGAAGTGTCAAAATCACCTTTGGTATTGCCAAGTGTTAATGTAACAAAATTTGTCCCAGATGAAATGTTAGAATATACTGCTACAGCAGATATCATTCCAGAAGTCAAACTTGGTGATTATAAGAATCTAGACGTAAAAAAGGCTACCACAAAGGTCACTAAGAAAGAAATCGACGAAATTCTTGATAACTTAGCAACTTCCTATGCCGAAAAGAAAGCCATCAAGAAAGCCGCCGAACTAACTGATGAGGTCGTGATTGACTTTGTTGGCAAGAAAGACGGCGAACCGTTCCAGGGTGGTTCGGCTAAAGATTACAAGTTAACGCTCGGTTCAAATACTTTTATTCCCGGCTTCGAAGATGGTATCGTTGGTCATGAACCAGGCGACAAATTTGATCTTAAAATCACTTTTCCAAAAGATTATGGCGTAAAGGACTTAGCCGGTGCTAAGACCGTGTTTGAGATTTTAGTCAAACAAGTTAATGAGGTCAAAAAAGCTCCTATTGACGATGAGATGGCGAAAAAGTGTGGTCCATTCAAAACCTTGGATGAGCTAAAAGAAGATATCAAAAAGAATCTTGAAGCTCAAAACGAGCATAAACAGGAAGAGAAATTTAAGGATGATTTAGTTAATGCATTAGTGAAAAAATCAAAGATTCCTGCACCTGAAATCCTCATCGACGACCAAATGCGTATTATTCGTGACGATATGACCAGAAATGCCGCAGCGCAAGGTTTAAGTTTTGAAGAATTCTTAGATGCTAACCATGAAACGTTAGAAAACTGGGAAAAGGAAGCTCGCAAGATTGCTGAAACTCGGGTCAAGGCATCGCTAGCTTTACAGACACTTGCTACCGAGCGTAAGATTACAGTCTCAGATGATTTAGTGGCCGCTAAAATCGCGGAACTTAGAGATGTTTACAAAAAATCCCCAGATGCACTTAAATCACTTAAAGACCCGAACGTCAAAATGGATATCAAGAACCGTATGATCATTGAGGCTACCCTTGATTATCTAGTGAAAGAAAATAGCTAAATATTTGTGCTAAATCTAGACTTTTTGAGGCGGATGTGCTATAATTTTGCTAAGAGTTTCAGCTTGTTTGTTATTGCTGTAAGCAAATAAGCACCATATATAATATATAATAAGAGGATATTTTAATGCCAACTATCAATCAGTTGATTCGTAAGCCTCGTAAAAAGGCTGCGAAGAAATCGAAATCTCCAGCACTTGGCTCCATCGTGAATACCTTGAAGACCAAGCGCTATGACAGAGCTGCGCCTTTAAAACGCGGTGTCTGTATCAAAGTTACCACTAAAACTCCAAAGAAACCTAACTCAGCTATGCGTAAGGTTGCCCGTGTGCGTCTTACCAATGGCCAAGAAGTTTGGGCTTACATTGGTGGCGAAGGTCACAACCTTCAGGAACACGCCGTGGTTTTGGTCCGTGGTGGTCGTGTACCCGATCTTCCAGGTGTACGTTATCACGTAGTACGTGGTACTTTGGATCTCCAGGGTGTACAAGGTCGCAAGCAAGGTCGTTCCAAATATGGTGCGAAGAAGGAGGGTAAGTAATTATGCCGCGTAAGACTACAAAATCATTAGTTCGTAAAGTTAATCCCGATCGTAAATATCAATCGATCTTAGTGCAACGCTTGATCAATAAATCGATGCTTGATGGTAAGCGCCAAGTAGCTGAGCGTGCCGTTTATTCTGCAATTGAAGGTGCCGCTAAAAAGCTTAAATCAGAAAATCCTGTGGAAGTTTTAGAAAAAGCCATTGCCAACGTTTCGCCAGATTTTGAAGTTAAATCTCGTCGTGTTGGTGGCGCTAATTACCAGATTCCATTTCCGATTTCTGGTCACCGTCAATTACACTTTGCCTTTTCATGGTTAGTTCAATCCGCTCGTGCACGTAAAGGCATGCCATATGCCAAGCGCTTAGAAGCTGAGATTGTAGATGCCTACAATGAAACTGGTGCCGCCTTCAAGAAGAAAGAAGATTGTCACCGCATGGCTGAAGCAAACCGCGCTTTTGCACACTTTGCTCGTTAAAATAATAAAGAATACCTTTGAGGATGCTCCGGAATTTGCAACCGGGACAATAAAGAACTTTAGGCCCATGATAAAGGGCGCGAGTAACTTTAGTCCAAAAAGGTATTTTTTTGTTGTTTTTATAAAAATGGTGTAAAAGATGTGCTATAATAGACATAAGTACAATTAGGAGGTAAAAATGATTAAAGTAGCAATTAACGGCTTTGGCAGAATTGGTCGTAATGCTCTCAAAATATTATTAGAACGCCATGATGTGCAGGTGGTGGGTATTAACGATATTACAGACGCTAAAACACTGGCACACCTCCTCAAACATGATTCTTCTTATGGAACCTACGACAAGAAAGTTTCTTTTACAGAAAATTCAATACTAATCAATACTCGCGAGATCCCAGTTTTCGCTGAGAAAGACCCAGCCAATTTACCATGGGGTAAATTAGGTGTAGACGTAGTGATTGAGTCCACTGGTTTCTTCACAAATCCAGAAGATGCACGTGCTCATATCAAAGCTGGTGCAAAGAAGGTCGTGATTTCAGCGCCAGCTAAAGGCGAAGGTGCAAAGACTGTCGTGCTTGGCGTCAACGAAGATGTTGTAGTAGAAGGTGACGATATTCTTTCTAATGCTTCTTGTACAACTAACTGCATTGCGCCAATTATGAAAGTACTGGAAGACGAATTTGGTATCGACAAAGCCATGATGACAACGGTTCATTCTTATACTGGTTCACAAAGAATTCTAGATGCACCAGCTAAAGACTTACGTGAAGCTAGAAGTGCAGCCGAAAATATCGTACCGACCACGACTGGCGCCTCTAAAGCTGCAGCCCTCACTATTCCAACTCTGCAAGGTAGATTTAATGGGCTCTCGGTCCGTGTTCCAACTCCAGTAGTCTCGCTTTCTGATATCACTGCGATTATCGATCGTGACACTACTAAGGAAGAACTAATAAACTTGTTTAAAAAAGCAGCTAAAGAACCGTATTATGAAGGAATTATTGGCGTAACTGAAGAAGAATTAGTTTCATCCGATTTTATTGGCGACCCACATTCCTGTATTGTTGATTTGCCTTTAATTGATGTCGTTGGTGGCAATATGATCAAAGTTGTAGCTTGGTATGATAACGAGTGGGGTTACTCAAATCGCCTTGTTGAACTAGCAGTTGATTTTGGGAAAGGCGTATAATGAAACTCTACCTTGGAGCCGACTATCGTGGATTTGAAAAAAAAGAAGCCCTAAAACCCTTTTTGATGGAAAAAGGAATTGAGGTTGAAGATATGGGTGCGTTGACTTATATTGAAGGCGACGATTTCAACGATCCAGCTATAGCGGTCGCCAAGGCTGTACGCGAAGATATTGGCTCGTACGGGATTCTAATTTGTGATTCTGCGCATGGCGTAACTATTCAAGCCAATCGTTTTAAAGGCGTAAGAGCGGCACATTGTGACAGTACAGAATCTGCCGTACTAGCTCGCGAACATGACGATGCCAATGTTTTATGTCTTTCAGCACATTTTATGGATGAAAATAAAATGCATGAGATTATTGACGCATTTATCAATACTAACTTTGAAAGTTTGGAACGCCGAGTGAGGCGCATTAATCGTTTAGACGAAAGGGAAGATTATGATTAGAACTGTTTCGATTGTACCGACAATTTTGACTGATAATAAGCAGGATTATCGTGCGCAAGCAGAACGTATTAATGTGTTTACTAGACGTGTGCAAATTGATGTAGCAGATGGTATTTTTACGCCAACAGAAACGTTGGATGTGACTAATATTTGGTGGCCTAAAAACTGGGATGCTGACGTTCATCTAATGGCCGCAAAACCATCAGACCATCTTGATACACTTCTAAAACTAAGTCCTTCACTTTGTATTTTGCATGCTGAAGCTAGTGAAAATTTACTACCGATTTTTGACGCATTAAAAAATGCCGGTATTAAAACTGGAGTAGCACTACTTCCTTCAACTTTCCCGGGCAATGTCAAACATTACATTGATGTAGTTGATCATGTTTTGATTTTTGCAGGTAAGCTGGGCGTACAAGGTAGCCCGGCAGACTTAATGCAAATGGAAAAGATTCCACTTATTCGCAATATGAAACCAGAAGTAGAAATTGGTTGGGATGGTGGTGCTAATATGAGCAATATTCGTGCCTTAGCGCACGCAGATTTGGATGTAATCAACGTAGGCTCAGCTATTTCTCGTTCCGATAATCCAGCTCAAGCTTTCCAAGATTTAGTGGCTGAAATTGATAAAAATGGAGTTGTGATATAATGGCACGAATCGTCTCATTAGGAAGCGCATTGCAGGATATCTATTTGATTGATCGTGACGATTTGACACCGACTACGATTGGTAGTCAAGCAATTTTTGGAAAAGTTTTGGTTGGCGCTAAGGTTGATATCGACAGGATCTCTTATGAAGTTGGTGGCGGTGGAATAAATTCGTCAATCACTTTTGCTAGACATGGTCATGAGGCGATTTTTATGGGCAATATCTCACGCGATCCGGCTGGAGCTGCCATTATTAAGGTGCTCGACCGCGAAGGGATTGATAGTAGTTATCTAAATTTTCTTGAACGAAAAACCACTGGTACGTCGGTAATTCTACTTGACAGCAAAAGTGGAGAACGAACAATCTTGACTAGCCGAGGAGCCTCCGAACAATTTGGTAATTTTTCTGAAAAAGATTTGGACCTAGCGGCACCAGATTGGTTATATGTAACTACCTTGAGGGGAGATTTTGAGACCCTAAAACGTTTTTTCCGGCACGCAAAAGAGTCCGACATAAAGATTATGTTCAATCCGGGTGTCAAGGAAATCAATAACCCTAAAGAGGTTTTAAAATTATTAAAATATGTAGATATTTTAAATGTAAACAAAACCGAGGCTTCACAGTTAGTCCCGGGGGTAACTTTAACAGAGCTACTTTATCATCTCAGTGGTTACGTTGAAACTGTGATTATTACTGATGGGGCAATGGGTGGGATTGCTGGAAATGGTTCGGAAACCTATCGCTTCGGCATTTACGAAGATACGATCGTAAAAGATGCCACAGGTGCAGGCGATGCATTTGGTTCGGGCTTTCTAGCGCATATTGCGGCTGGTCGTTCGTTCAGAAACTCGTTAGTTTTTGCTTCAGCAAATTCAACTTCTGTAGTTTCGAAACTAGGCGCGAACAAAGGAATCCTAACTGGTCGCGAAATTATACACCCCATGCCAATTCAAAAAATATGAAGGAGATAAAATGCAGGATGAAATACTAAAAAAATTATCAATCGAGGATTTGGAGCGCGTAAACGCGTACGGTAAAGATTTAATTCGGGGATTGCAGATTATCCGTTCTTTCCCACAGGGTGTCACGGTGTTCGGTTCAGCACGTCTGCCACAAGATTCAAAATATTGCCAGATGGCATTTGAACTTGGACATGAACTAGCTGCAAATGGGCATGCAGTAATCACGGGTGGTGGTCCAGGTATCATGGAAGCCGCATCGCATGGGGCATACGAAATTGGTGGGCGCGTGATTGGTCTAAATATTACTTTGGCACATGAACAATTTCCAAATCCATACCTCACAGACTGTTTGACTTTTGAATATTTCTTTGCGCGCAAAGTTTCACTTGCTTTATCAGCAAAAGTTTTTGTGTTTATGCCTGGTGGCTTTGGCACGATGGATGAATTGTCAGAAATCCTGTGCTTGATGCAAGAAAATAAAATGCCGAAGATGCCAGTATTTTTGATTGGTTCAGATTATTGGAAAGCTTTTGATGGTATTATTCGCAAAATGGTCAGTCTAGAATTAGTTAAAGAAGCTGATACCCACATTTTCAAGATCACTGACGATATCCATGAGGTAGTTAAGGCAGCTAATAAAATTGGACATCCAAAGATCTCTGAGAATTTTTATGACGGCTTTAAAGAAGCTTCGGCCCTCGCTGCTATGAAAAAATAATCCACCGAATGTAGACTATTAAATATAGCGTATATAATATATACGCTATATTCTTTTAGTTTTGATAATTTAGGCTTTAAATGGATCGATGAGGCCAAGTTTAGAATTACTTTCGGCGATACGAATCAGTTCGTTATATTTCGCAATTCGCTCTGAACGGGAAAGGGAACCGGTCTTAATCTGGCCGGTGCCAAGACCAACTGCTAGATGAGAAATCGAGACGTCTTCGGTTTCGCCAGAGCGATGTGACATGATGGTTGTATAACCAGCTCGTTTTGCCATCATGACTGCATCAATTGTTTCAGACAAGGAACCGATTTGATTTGGCTTAATGAGGATTGAATTAGCGCATTTTTCTTCAATACCTTTCTCTAAGAGTTTAACGTTGGTGACAAATAAATCATCACCAACCAACTGGATACGATCACCCATGCGCTCGGTAAGGACTCTCCAGTTCGCCCAGTCGTTTTCATCTAAACCGTCTTCAATCGATACTACTGGATAATTATTAATGATCCAATCGTACCAGTTGATCATATCGTCAGAAGATTTCCAGTCACCATTAGTCTTGAGAACATAATGGTCTTTGTCAAAAAATTCACTGGCGGCGATATCCATAGCAATAGCAATATCTTTCCCGAATGCATAACCAGCCTTTTCGACTGCTAGTTTAATGCATTCGAGCGGTTCATTATTGCCATCACGAACTTTCGGAGCATAACCACCTTCATCACCTACCGTGGTAGGATAATTACGCTCTTTAAGTACATCTTTTAAAGAATGGAAAATTTCTGCACCCATACGAACCGCATCGGCAATATTACCAGCTGAACGTGGTATGATCATATATTCCTGAAAATCGGTCGCCCAAGACGCATGTGCACCACCGTTCATCACATTCATCATTGGCATTGGAATCGACATTTTGTCAGCCGTACCTGCTAATTCGGCCACGTATTTATAAAACGGCATTTTTTGGGCTTTGGCGTTAGCCTTAGCATTGGCCAGCGAGACTGCCAAAATCGCATTTGCGCCGAGATTGGATTTGTTTTCGGTACCGTCCAATTCAAGCATTATCTGATCGACAGTACGCGGGTCAGAAGAATTATCTACTAAGACATCGCGGATTTTGGAATTGACATTCCAAACAGCCTTCAAGACTCCTTTACCGCCATAGCGTTCCGGGTCACCATCACGAAGCTCCAAAGCTTCGCCAGCGCCAGTTGAAGCGCCAGAGGGAACGATGGCGCGACCATATCCACCGTTTTCCAAATAAACTTCAGCTTCAACAGTTGGATTACCGCGTGAATCCAAAACTTGCCTTGCTTTAATATTAGAAATTATAAAATTGCTCATGTTTTTATTATAACATGGTATAATAAACGTAAGCATTATTAAATTAAGGAGTTTTTTATGAATGAAAACCCGGGGGAAACACCAAACCCCTTAAACCCAAATCCGGGCATGGAACCGGAAATTAACAATCCTCCTCTAGACGCCAACCCGTCTGAGGCAGTGGATAATGCACCAATGAATGGGGCGCCCATAACAGATACGACGCCGGTCGTAGATGAGTCACAAGCTGTTGACCCATTAGCACAAGCGACAGTAGGTATTACCGACCAGCCAATGAACGACCCAATGGCTAGACCAATGGAGCAAGCTCCAGTTGTTGAATCGGTAGAACCACCGAAAAAGAAGAAGACCGGTCTGATTATTGGTATCATTGTTGCTTTAGTGTTAGCTATTGGTTGTGGCGTAGCTGCCGTACTGTTATTAATGAATCAAGGTGACCCAGTATCGAAAGCCGCCCAAAAGATCATCGGCGGAAATGCTCCGGCTAATGTTTCTGCTAGTGGTACAATTAATGTTACACCTACGGATGAAACTTCTGCGCTTACCAGTCTAAAAATTGAATTGAATACTGATGCTACTAGTAATTCACTAATAAATGCAACAACCGCAAAATTAACCGCTTCGATTCGTGAAGTTGGCGATATTTCTTTAAATCTTGAGGAACGCTATGCCGAAAGTGGCGATTTATATTTTAAGATTGATGGCGCCGCTGACGCAATTGATAAATTAACGACTATGGCACAAAACACCATGCCTGTCCAAAATTGTGAGGATGACGATGTTGATTGCATCCAGACTATAGAAGACGAAACAAACTGCATTGAGGGAACAAATTGTATTGCCCCAGAAGGTGATTCTGATTTGTTTGGTGATTTAGCTCCATTTATGACTATCGTCAACTCAATCGATGGTGTATGGTTGAAGGTTTCAACCGAGACTTTGACCATGTTGTCAAATTCCATTGACCAAGATGCCACTAAATGTTTGTCCGATTTGACCAGCGAGATTAAGAACAATAAGAATAGTCTAGCTGAATTGTATGACAAGAATCCATTTATTGGTTCTACTACCGAGAATGTCTCACTTGAGAGCAAAAATGGTAAAGTCTACAGGGTCGTATTTGATAACGAAAAATTCAATGCATTTGGTGAATCCCTTAAGGATTCTGACTTAG
This sequence comes from uncultured Candidatus Saccharibacteria bacterium, assembly GCA_947165975.1. Taxonomy (GTDB): domain Bacteria; phylum Patescibacteriota; class Saccharimonadia; order Saccharimonadales; family Saccharimonadaceae; genus Nanosyncoccus. The sequence goes on from CAMVCL010000001.1 coordinate 41,334, forward strand.
TAAAGAAGGCAAAAGCTTGTCTAGGTGAAGAAAATGTAACCTTTGACGAGAATGCATCTCAAGAACTTGAAAATATTCCAAACATCTATGTCGAAGTAGATGGTGATAACAATTTTAGTCGTGTTTATTTCGAGCTCGACATTAAGGGAAGCTCAAACAGCGATATGACGTTCGAAGACTTCGAAGAAAACTCTGATATTGTTAAAGAAGAGTCTGCGGACGCCTCAAAAACAATCGCTCATGCCATAGTAGATTTAGATTTTACTTATCCAGATACTATCAACGTAGCTGAGCCAACCGACTCAACGGATGTCATGACATTGATTCAGCAATTAATGACTACCTTTAACGGCGGTGGTTCTGGAGTAGAGCCACAGATAACTGAATAATTGGGTGCAACTAAAAAGGCGGTTCAGGCCGCCTTTTTGGTGACATTGACTTTTTAGCGTAAGTGTGATATAATTATATTATGGATATTGTTTTGAAACAAAAACTCAAAAAACTCCCGGCAGCTCCGGGAGTGTATTTTCATAAAAACGCCGCTGGAGAGATTATTTATGTTGGAAAGGCCGCCGTATTAAAGAACCGAGTTAGGCAATATTTCCAAAATAATCATAAAGATACTAAAACAGAAGCACTAGTCCGCGAAATTACTGATACTGACTGGATTGTGGTTGACACTGAAATGGATGCCTTGTTTTTGGAATCCGAGATGATCAAACGTTATATGCCAAAATGGAATATTCTACTTAGAGATGATAAGACGGTCTCTTATGTCAGAATCACCATGAACGAGGAAGTACCTTATCTTTCTTTTACACGCAACCCCGTCGACGATAAGGCTACTTATATTGGACCTTTTTACGGCAAGTCGGCGGTAGAAAAGGCCGTACGCAGCCTAAGACGAATTTTTCCATATTATATTAAGCCTTATTCTGGCCACAAAACGCTCGATACAGATTTGAAACTGACGCCTGGCATTGAGATTGGACGCTGTACGCCAAAAGATTATAAAAGAAATTTAAGAAAACTGATCCGTTATCTAGAAGGAGATCGGGAAAAATTACTACGCGAACTAGAAAAAACCATGCACGACGAGTCCGCGAAAAAGAACTATGAACTAGCGGCAGAGGCCCGCGATCAACTGATGGGGCTCAAAGAATTGAAGAAGAAGATTGTCTTTTCAGATAAAGAGTTCCTAGATATCTCATCCGATAAAGCCCTTAAGCAACTTCAAGATTTACTAAAACTAGATAAACCACCTCGTCGTATCGAGGGATATGATATCTCGCACCAATCTGGCGAAAATACGGTTGGTAGCATGGTGGTATTTATTAATGGAGCATCAGCTAGAAGTGAGTACCGTAAATTTAAAATCCGGACTTCCAAAAATGATGACCTAAAAAGCATGAAAGAAGTTATCACTAGAAGATTAAAACATCAAGAATGGGATTATCCTGACTTAATTATTTTGGATGGAGGTATTACGCAAGTTAATGCAATCTTGCCTCTAGTAGAATCGCACAATATTCCAATATTAGGGCGTGATAAATCAGGCAACCACTCCAAATCGGCTGGTGTTAGATTAGTGATTCCGACGGGTTCTACCGTGGAATACTTAGATTTACCAACAGGTTCACATATCTCTAGATTAATCGCGCGAGTAGACGAAGAATCACATCGTTTTGCGATAACTTACCACTCTCTACTGAAGCGCAAAAAGATGCTGAAATAATTTTCTTTTTTGTTTAGATTTCACGACGAAGTGATGCTTTGATCTGTGCAAACATCACTATGTCACACTCGCGACACTTTACTTTTGAACACTTTTTCGCTATAATGGTGTTACTAGGAGTTATTTTATATGCAAATCGGAAGTTTTCTAGAAGTCCTAACATTCATTTCGGCCATTTTGGTCATAATCTTGATTCTCCTTCAACAACGTGGTGCTTCACTTGGAGCAGGTTTTGGCAGCTCTGGAGAATTATATACGACTCGCCGTGGTCTTGAAAAATCTTTATTCGTTACTACTATCGTTTTTGCCGTAATATTTGTTTCGTCAATTTTAGGATTATTGTTAATACCATAATATGAGTAATTCGATAGAAAAGCGTGGGCAAAAGTTTTTAAGAAAATTTTCTAGAGCTTCGCTGAAAGCCAGTGAAGAAGGTAGGGAACATATTAAAGAAAACTTGATTGATCGTTTTTCTCATATTGCCGATATTAGATTGTTAATTTTAGAATGGAGCTTATTGGTCATTGCTTTAGTTATGCTCGCTATTACTCAATCTTTCTGGTTTGGTAATTCATATGCGGAAAATGTCTTTGTTGGAGGGGGAACTTATACAGAAGCCACATTGGGTGAAGTCAATTCCTTGAATCCGCTCTTTGCCGTAACTAGTAGTGAAAAGACTTTGAGTAGGTTAATGTTTGCGACCTTATCGACAATTGACAATTCTGGACATTCTGGTATCGGTTTAGCGGATTCAATAAAATCCAGTGACGACGGTAAAACCTGGACAATCAAACTACGTAATGGTTTAAAGTGGTCTGATGGCGAGCCTATTACAAATGAAGATGTGATGTTTACAATTGATCTAATCAAAAATCCAGCTGTTGGTTCAGTCTATAATTCCAACCTAGCAAATATTAAAGTATCGGAAAAAGAAACTGGTGAAATCATCTTCACCTTGCCTACTACCTATTCTGGTTTCATCACCAATTTAAACATTCCGATCGTGCCGAAACATGTTTTGGGTGAAGTTGATCCTCGAACATTACTTGAAAATAATTTTTCAAGTTCGCCGGTGACTTCTGGCGCCTTTAATTTTAACGCCATGCAAATAAATTCAAATTCCCCTGAAAGTGAAAAAGTTTTTTACCTTTCTGCAAACCCAGATTATTACAAAGGCCAACCAATGCTAAATAGTTTCGCAATTCATACTTACGGATCTAAGGACGGAATTATTGCCGCTCTTAATTCTGGAGCTGTTACTGCGACAGCAGAGCTATCTGGTGCTGAAGCCGATAAAATCAATACGGCTCAATTCATCCTAAAAAATTCGAGTATCAATTCTGGAGCTTTCATCTTTTTTAACACCTCCAGTGAGGCAGTTAAAAGTCGCGGCATGCGTACAGCAATCCGACAAGGCATTAATCTCGCTAAAGTTCGTGAAGCTGCACCAGGAACTACGCCACTAGATTATCCATTACTAAAAGAACAGATCGAGTTAACAAATTACCCTTCTGTCCCAGGATATGACTACACGAAGTCCAAAGAGAAGATCGCAGAGTTTTTGGCCAAACAGCCTGTCTCAATCAATATCGCAACTGTTAACTCTGGATTTTTACCTAGCGTAACCGAGTCTGTAAAAACTGAACTAGAAAACTTGGGACTCGAAGTTCATGTAACTACTTATGACGAAAACCAAGACTTTATTAATAATGTTATCTCAAAAAGAAGCTATGACATCCTGATTTATGAAATTGAACTTGGTGCCGATGCGGATCTTTTGCCATATTATCATTCCTCACAAGCCAATGCTTCTGGATTGAATCTATCGAATTATCGAAATACCCTAGCCGACGATTCACTACTTGGTGCTAGAGATGCACTAAGTAGGGAGCTCAAGATTAAGAAGCTTGAAACATTTTTGGATTATTGGATTACTGACGTACCAGCGATTGGTCTATATCGTTCAAACCTGGCATATTATTACAATAAAAATGTACGCACTTTTGGTAATGATGTTCGTTTAGTAACATCGCTAGATCGTTTTTCAGATATTAATTCTTGGGCTACTACTAAAGCCACCAAAAATAAAACTCCATAATCTATTAGAATATGTTATAATGGTTTTATGCGCCTGTGGTGGAATTGGTAGACACGCTACCTTGAGGTGGTAGTGGCCACATTTACGGCTGTGCTAGTTCGAGTCTAGTCAGGCGCACCACTTAAAAAACTGCACCTAAACGTACGACTCGTTCTTCGAATCGAGTCTAGTCAGGCGCACCACTTAAAAAACTGCACCTAAACGTACGACTCGTTCTTCGAATCGAGTCTAGTCAGGCGCACCATTAATTATTTAGTGGCACAACAAGAAATTAAAGGAGGTAAAGTGAAGAGAGTAATGAGCAAGTTATTGACACTCACGTTGGCGATGAGCTTATGCGTGAGTTTTTGTTTGGTGGCTCCATCTTCTGCAGAAGAAAAAGGAGAAACAACGGGTGGCACTAATATTAGCCTATCGCCCGTAAGTAAAGTTTTACAACTCTCTTCAAATTCGACTTATGAAGACAAATTCGAAGTCAAGAACGAAGGCGACAATAATATGGAGATTGAAGTATACGCCGCTCCATATTCTTATATTTATTCAGAAGAGGAAGATGCCTATAAACTAGGTTTTTCGAAAGAGAATAGCTTCACTCAGATTACTAGATGGATTAGCTTTAAAGACGCTGGTGGTAACTGGGTAAATGACAGGCCAACTTTTACAATCAAAGCCAAAGAGTCGCAAGAAATCGAATATAAGATCACAACCCCTAACAATATTCCGGCTGGTGGTCAATATGCTGTAATCTTTGCACATACTTTGACTGGCACAGTGTCATCCAGCGGCATCAAAACAGAAGCAAGCCCAGGTCTCGTAGTCTATGGCCAATCCATAGAGGGGGAACAGATCAAAACAGCAGAGATTAAAGATCTAAAAATTGAAAAAAGCACTGACCAAAATGGTGAAATCAAAACTGACTTTTTTGCTACTGCTAAAGTAAAAAATACTGGCAATATCGATTTCGTAGCATATGGCACACTCAAAGTCAGTTCGATCATCGGATTTGGCGGTTATGAGACAGAGGAGGGAAAAGGACGAATCTCCGTAATTCCAGAAACCGAATTGGTAGTGTCTGATGGTTGGGAGGATTCACCAAGTTTCGGTATATATAAAGCGACCTGGACTATAAATGCCGCGGACCAGTCTGAAACAATTGAAAAAATTATTATCGTTAATCCACTTTCCCTAATAATTGTTTTAATTTTACTATTGACATTTATTACGGTTGTGATTATAATCGTAGTTAGGAGGCGTAAGGAACGCCGATCTAGATTGGCTGTTTAGATTGGTTGTCTGTTGCGAGCAGACCCCTTACAATACCAAAACAAACATAAAATATAAAAGAGAGTGTAGAGTATGAAAAAAACACGAAAAAATCTCTTGGGGATATGCGGGTTGCTTGTTGTGGCAGTGACTACTGTTTATGCCGCTTGTTTGCCAACCCCTAGTGCCTCAGCAGCATCCAGTGTCACTGACACTGTAACCGTACGGGTAGTCGGACCTGCACCAGATGTCGATATTTCTGGAATCGAATCTGGTACTACCGTTACCGAATCAGAACAAAATTTAAACATTGCTTACGATACAACTAGCAATCTGGTTGTGATTTTGAAGCACGAGGACAAGAATGGCGTAGTTCATGAATATACCCTGGTAGATCAGAACTACGACTACGAATCTGGCAATTATCCACTACCGCTAGATTTACAGGATTATGGATATGGTAAGTATACGATAACGGCTAGAGCAACTGGCACTAGTGATGGAGTTTACGACGAAGATATCATTACTTTTGAATACATTCCTGTAACTGGTGAAGTAGGCCAGAATCCAGAAACTGGTAACACGTATGTAGATTTAGATTATGAGCCGGATAATGGTGGTGATGAGGACAATGGCAAGCCAGCACGAATTGAGATAAATGTCTATGACAAAGACGGCAATAAGGTCAACCCAGAGCCAATCTATGTTGATGCGCCAACAGACCGCGTAAGGTTGCCGCTTGAAGAATGGGGTATACCAGATGGTGATTACGATGTTGAAATTACGGCTTATGGAAGAGATGGTGATGAACTATATAAGAAATATCTCACTGGATTCACATATGATGATTCTATCGTAATTCCTGACACTGACGGAGATGAAGAGTCGGAAGAAGCTGCGGTCCCGGATACTGGTGGTCTCTTGGGGAATTTAAATATCTCTAAAGCGGATTATTTAATCACTGGATTAATCGTATTTGCAATAACGGGAATCGGTGGAGTATTATTTATTACCAAGAAAGATAAAAAAGCAAAGGCAACACGTCGACGTTAGTATAACAATTTACTCTGCACAAGGGCTCGGGTACCTATTAACTGCGAGGGTACCTGAGTCCGCTTGTATCAAAAAATAGCCCAGCCTATCAAAACTGGGTTATTTTTAGTTTATTGTCTGTATTACTCGGTCACGCCAAGTTCAATGCGCTTAAATTGACGGATGGTGATATTTTCGCCAGTTTTAGCAATTGCTTCTTTGATGAATTGTTCAACGGTTTTAGAATCATCCAAAATGTATGGTTGGTTCATTAAAACTTTGTCAGAGAATGCTTTTTTAACTTGACCTTCAATGATTTGTTCCTTCATGTTCTCGGGGCCCTTAAAGTTGGCTTCAAGTTCCTTGATTTTAGCCTTGCGGTCCTTTTCTGGGATATCGTTTTCGCTAACATAAAGAGGATTCATGGAAGCAATTTGCATAGCAATTTGGTGTGCCAAAGTTTTAAACTCGTCAGTTTTAGCTACGAAACTGGTTTCGCAGTTTACTTCAACGATTGCGCCAAGACGACCATCATGGATATAGGACTCAACCAGGCCTTCACGGGTCTCACGATCGCCGCGTTTTTCAGCTTTAGTTAAGCCCTTTTTGCGCATTGCTTCGAGAGCTTTATCAAAATCACCTTTTGCCTCAACTAAGGCCTTCTTGGCATCAGTTAATCCAGCGCCAGAAAGTTCTTTAAGTTTTTTGATTGATTCAATTGAGATTTTTGCGTCTGCCATTTTGCCTCCTAATTATTTTTTACCTTCCTTGATAGCTTCAACGAAATAATTCAAAACTAGCTTAGCAGCCTTAATAGAATCATCGTTACAAGGAATAACATAGTTAATATTGGATGGATCTACATTAGTATCGGTCAAAGCAAATACTGGGATATTAAGTACATTAGCCTCTTTGATAGCGTTCTTGTCTTCGATAGCATCGACAACGATGATGGCAGCTGGCTGATCAGTCATATCTTTGATACCACCATAACGTTCGTTGAGCATATCGATTTCTTCTTGAAATCTTTGAACTTCTAGCTTTGAATAGCGGTTTTCAAGTTCACCAGAATTCATGCGACGCTCTAAGTCCTTGAGCTTCTTGATTTGACGGTTGACCGTTTCAACGTTGGTTAAAGTCCCGCCGACCCAACGTACTGTGACGTATGGCATCTCCGCTGCTTCAGCTGCTTCTTTAACCGCATCTTTCATTTGTTTCTTAGTGCCAACAAACAAAACTTTTTTACCAGATTTGACAATCTCGGTAACCTTTGGAAGAGCCTTTTCGAGACCTTCAACGGTTTTTTCAAGGTTGATAATATGTGCTTCACCCCGCTTGGAGTGGATGTATGGCGCCATCTTAGGGTGCCAACGACTGGTTTTATGCCCAAAATGAGCACCGCTTTCCAGCAAAGCCTTCATATCGACATCTACTGCCATATATGATTTCCTTTCTCTTTGTTTATGGGGCTGTCAACCTTGGTTGCCAGGAAATCTCCCAAAAACTGTTTCATTATGATTGATAATAACTAAATTATAACACACTTTCTCTAGAGTGTAAATAGTCTAGCTGTTGTTATTGGTGATGGTTAAGCTTGCAAAAACAGAGAATGACATTATAATATTGTCAAATAGTTATTGTTGTACTTTAAAAAAGGAGGGCGAGATGAATAAGCATGTGTTAGAATCAATACCATCCAACACAAATACCAATATCAATAGCGATCCGTGGGAATTTAAACGTATTCGTGAACTTGATGATCGTAGGCTGTATTTGTATGGAGAGATATTGCCAGTCGATAATGATTGTAGCGCTTACGCTGATGCCTCTCCGGCTTCTATGCTTGTGGAGGAGATTATCCAATTCAACCGGCTCGATGATGGTATCGCGCCAGAAAAGCGTGAACCAATCAGATTATACATTAATTCACCTGGCGGCGAGCCAACGGAGGGTTTTGCACTTATCTCAGCAATCGAGCTAAGTAAAACTCCGATCTACACCATTAATATTGGTCAGTGGAGTTCAATGGCTTTTTTGGTTGGTATCGCTGGTCATAGACGCCTTTCACTACCAAATGTGTCATTTTTAATGCATGATGGATCAATCTTTCTTTATGGCTCAGCTAACAAAGTCAAGGACAGGGTCGCTTTCGAAGATCGGATTGAAGAAGAAATTGTTAAACCATATGTTCTGAGCCATAGTAATATGGACGAAGAAACTTACGACAAATTGGACCGTAAAGAATTCTACATGCTACCAAATGACGCTTTAGAATATGGCTTCATCGACGAGATTATTGATGACCTTGAGGCTATCTTCTAGGATAACTATTTGTATGGGCAGACCACTCTGGTTTGCCCTTTTTCTTTACTTTTTGGGGATTCTCTGTTATAATGGCAAATAATTATGAGTAAAAAAGAATTACATCCTAAAGATTATCGTGACGTCGTGTTTTCCGACGAAGCGGCAGGTTTTTCGTTTTTGACTAAATCAACAGCGAAAAGTGAAGAGACCATCAAGTGGGAAGATGGCAAAGAATACCCATTAGTTAAAGTTCAGATTTCTTCTGCTTCACATCCATTCTTTACTGGCGAAGAGAAGATTATCGATACTGAAGGTCGCGTAGATCGCTTCAAGGCGCGTGCCGCTAAGGCCGCTAAGATGAGGTCCGCACTTGAGAACAAGGCCAAAAAAGCAGCCAAAGAGGCTGAGAAAAAGGCTAAAGCAGACGAAGAAATTGTAACTAAAGGTGAATAAAATCGGTCCTACGGGACCGATTTTTGTAGTGTGGTATAATAAAAATATAAACAAGGAGTTCTTATGTTTGATATAGAAGAAGATCGTAAAAAAATGGAGAGTGCGGTCGAACGATTTAAAGAGGAAATGAAAAAAGTTCGTACAGGGCGTGCTCATCCAGATATGCTATCTGGTATCAAAGTCGAAGTTTATGGCCAATTTATGCCACTTAATCAAGTTTCCAACATTACAGCTGCAGATGCAACCTTACTCGTTATAACTCCATTTGACCCCTCCAATATTCAAGCAATCGCCGCTGCGATTCGTGCAGATCAATCTCTAGGTTTGAACCCATCCGATGACGGACGCGTAATCCGCGTGCCAATCCCATCCTTAACCGAAGAACGTCGTAAAGAAATCGTCAAAAATGCCTCAGCTAAGGTCGAAGAAGCCAAAGTCGCCCTCAGAAATGTACGCGAGGATGCCCGTAAGGCCGTCAAGATCGCCGAGGAAATGAGCGAAGATGTCAAGAAGCGTGCCGAAAAAGAGATTGATGAACTTACCAAAGAATTTAACGACAAAATTGACGCCGAATTCAAGACAAAATCTGAAGAAATCATGAAGCTATAAGGCAAAAGGATTCAAATGTTGCAACATTTAGGTATTATTGCTGATGGTAATCGCCGTTGGGCAAAAGCACAAGGACTTCCGACGATCGAGGGTCACAAAAAAGGTCTTGAAGCAATAGAATTACTAGTTGATGCTGCCGCTAGTGCTGGAATTAAATACATTACTTTTTATGTCTTCAGTACCGAAAACTGGGGACGCAGTGAGACCGAAGTATCATATATTATGAAGCTGGCTGAAACTCGTATTTTAAAATACGCCGAAAAGATGAAACAGAAAAATGGTAGATTATTGATTCTAGGTTCCAAAGACCGCGTCTCGCCTAAATTAATGAGCACTATAGAAAAAGCCGAAAAACTAACGGCGGACTGCGATGGTATTACGGTGGGTTTTTGTTTCAATTATGGTGGCGAGCACGAGATTGCTGATGCGGCCAATATCGCTCTTGAAGCTGACGGTAAAATCACGCCAGAAACCATCCGAAAACATTTATATCATCCTGAAATTCCTGATATAGACATGGTTGTCAGAACTTCTGGGGAAGAGAGAATCTCTGGTTTTATGCTCTGGCGAGCAAGCTATGCTGAATTTATGTTTATGAAAAAATATTTCCCAGAGATGTCCAAAAATGACATTGATGTAATTATTAAAGAATATGAATCTCGGCATCGTAGATTTGGCAAATAATGCTATAATATAGTTATGGATATATTTTTAGGTGTAATTGTCGGTTTACTAGTTTTAATGTTTTTGGTGACCGCGCATGAATTTGGCCATTTTCTGATGGCACGTCGCAATGGCGTAAACGTTGTAGAATTTGGTATTTGTTTTCCGCCACGCGCAATTGCTTGGATTAAAGACCCCAAAACGGGTAAATGGCGTAGATACCCTCGGAGTGAATGGAAGAAGGACAAAGTCTCTAGAGTCGTCTACTCCGATGGAGACAAAAGCCTAGCTCAAAAAGGCATGGTGTTTAGTTTAAACTGGCTACCGATTGGCGGTTTCTGTCAAATGGACGGAGAATCGGCCGAGGATAGTCGCAAAGGTACTTTTGGAAATGCCAAGTATTGGTCCAAGACCAAGATACTATTTGGCGGCGTAGCGATGAACTGGATTATTGCATTTATTATCTTTACGGTTCTGGCTTGGACTGGAATGCCAGAATTTCTTGAAGGGCAATTCACGGTCGCTAGTGATACTAGAACCGACGTTGTACCAGTAGAAATCTCTTCGGTAGCCGAAAATTCACCAGCTGCTAATGCCGGAATTAAGGAAGGGGACTTCGTGGTATCGGTTGATGGTAATGAATTTACGCATGGTAGCGAAATTGCCGACTATAATGAGGCACATGCTGGCGAGGAAGTTACTTATACGATTCGACGAAACGAAATCGTCTGCGTCAACCAACCTCAATGTATTAAGGCGCCGTGTGATTGCCTTGAAGAGCGCGAGGAAACAAACACTTTTGAGACGGTTGTGAAACTTAACCCCAAGGATTCAGAATACTTACTTGGCGTAACTATGGCAACCTCACAGGCTTTATCTTATTCAACCTGGTCAGCACCAGTCGTAGGTGCAGGTTTAACCTTGCAACTTACTGGTGAAACTTTCAAAGGAGTTGGTGTTTTGCTATGGGACTTGATCTCTGGTGTGGGTTCACAGTTTAGCTTTGATGACTCCGTACGTCAAGCCGGACAAGAGGCCATCTCGGAGGCTGGCGATTCGGTATCTGGGCCGGTAGGAATTATTGGCGTCCTATTTCCAGCATTTACTTCCGCCGGACCAACTAATCTAGCATTTTTGACAGCTTTAATATCAGTCTCTCTTGCCTGCATGAATGTTTTGCCAATTCCAGCACTTGATGGTGGTAGATGGCTCCTAATCACTATCTTTAAGATACGTAAAAAGAAATTAACTAAAGAAGTTGAGGAAAAACTTGTTTCAAGGGCATTTGTTGTATTACTAGCTCTCATAGCTATTGTTACTATCCTCGATATCATAAGGATAGCAAAATGACAAAACAGGCAAAAAATAGTGCCAAACCCCTCGAGGAAGCGCGTAAGCTTACTCCGAAAAAACACAGTAAGGATAAAATACGAAATACTGTTATTTGGGTAATTGCTGCAATGCTTTGGGTTGCTACCGCCATAATCGTCTCCCAACTGATCGTAGGACTGATAATGGTACAAATACTAGGTAAAGAACAATTTGCCGAACCACTCCCAACTACTATCTTTTCAGCAGTATCATATGTTCTTGCTTTTGTCTTGGTCGCTTTTGTACCACCTGTGGTTGTTATTAATTGGCGAAACATCGGCAAAACTAATGAAGAGCGGTCCAAAGTTAGCTCAGGTTTTACTAGCTTAAAGACTTTGGGGATACGCGGTTTGCCAACATGGAGCGATATCGGCTTATCGATAGTCGGGTTGATTGCTTATTTTATCCTAGCCATGATAGTGATGGCTTTCTTCCAAATGTTTCCATGGTTCAACGCCGGTGAATCTCAGGATATCGGCTTTAGTTATAACCTATACGGAGTAGAACGAATGCTGGCATTCCTCACATTAGTTGTCTTGGCGCCCGTCGCAGAAGAATTGATCTTTCGTGGTTGGCTTTATGGCAAGATGCAAACCAAGCTATCGGCGGTAACTACTAATTTGATGTCGGTATTGATATCGTCATTTTTAGTCTCACTACTTTTTGGTGCTATCCATATGCAGTGGAATGTGGGGGTTAATGTCTTCGCGATGTCGCTAGTTGCTTGTGCGCTACGTGAATATACCGGCACTATATATGCCGGCATCCTTCTCCATATGCTAAAGAACGGTCTGGCTTTCTACGCTTTGTTTGTTTTGGGAATGAGTTAATCTAGCCAAAATACTTATTGACTTATGGCTTTTTTTCATGTAAACTAAAGGTTGTCTAAATTGGAGTTTTTGTTTATGATTAAAAAAAGTATCAGTTTGACCGCAGAAGGAAAAAAAGAGCTCGAAAAAGAGCTGGACGAATTGATTAAGGGTCGCCCCGTAATCGCAGAGAAGATTGCTACAGCGAGATCTTTTGGTGATTTGTCAGAAAATGAAGAATACAGTTCCGCGCGTAACGAACAAAAAGTTGCGGAGGGGCGCATTCTCGAAATACAAGATATCTTGAAAAATGCCAAAGTAATCCGAGGTGGTAAGAAATCTAAAGTCGATTTGGGCGCAACAGTATCATTGACGCTGAGCGGTCGCAAAATGGAATATACCTTAGTAGGACCAACCGAAGCTAACCCCTTAGAAGGGAAAATTTCTAATGAATCTCCAATCGGTAAAGCACTTCTAGGACACAAACCGGGCGAATCTTTTGATTTTAATGGTAAAAAGGTTAAGATTGTTGAAATCAAGTAACATGGTATAATATAGAGTATGTTACTTGAGGATTATCGCAACGAAAGATTAAAAAAACTAGCAGAAATACGAGAAAAGGGAATCGATCCTTATCCGGCGAAGAGCCATCGGAATTGCAAGATTTCCGAAATTGTTAATCATTTTGATGAGAAAAAAGGCCAAGAAGTAACTATTGTTGGGCGCATCGTAGCAATTCGCTCATTCGGAAAGTTGGTATTCTTGAAATTGCGTGATTATACCGGCGAGGTACAGATTTTCATGAAAGCCACCGGCGAAGAGACACCAGAAGGTCTTTTTGGCGCGAAAGAAATTAAACTACTCGATATCGGGGATTTCGTTGAAGCCACAGGTACCGTAGACAAATCACAGACCGATGAAATTTCAGTTTTTTCTAATTACGTCAGATTGCTCACAAAATCTCTTCGACCTCTCCCAGAGAAGTTTACCAATAAAGAAGAGCGCTACCGCCGTCGCTATGTTGATATGAACGTCAATCCGGAAGTGCGCGAGAGATTGGTGCGTCGCTCTAAGTTTTGGCAGGCTACACGCGATTTTATGAATAAACATGGCTATATCGAAATTAATATTCCAGTCTTAGAACATACTACCGGTGGTGCAGACGCAACACCATTCGTAACTCATATGAATGCTTTGGACGAAGATTTTTATTTACGTATCTCTCATGAGCTCCCCTTGAAACGTCTGTTGGGTGGTGGCTTTGAAAAAGTCTATGATATTGGTCCAAGATTCCGTAACGAAGGTGTTGATGATGAACACTTACCAGAGCATATTGCTTTTGAAGCCTATGCTGCATATGAAGATTATGAAGATGGCATGAAATTCTATGAAGAAATGATCAAGCATGTCGCTAAAGAGACCTGGGGTACCCTGCAATTCAAGGTAAATGGCTTTGAGATTGATCTAGATTGCGAGTGGCCTCGTATTAAGTACGCAGACTTGCTCCGTGAGAAATACGATGTAGACGTATTTAATCCAGACCGAGAGCAATTAGTGAGAATCCTCAAAGAAAACGGAGTTGAGACTAATTTTGACGTATCTGAGGCGAGACTAATCGACCATGTTTGGAAGCTAATCCGCCGGAATTCGGCTGGTCCATACTGGTTGATTGAAGAGCCACTTAGCTTGTCGCCTTTAGCAAAGAAATCTGTTGAAAATCCGTTGGTCACTGAGCGTTTCCACCCCATCATTGCCGGTTCGGAAATGGGAAATGGCTTTTCAGAGCTAAACGATCCGTTAGACCAGCTAGAGAGGTTCACCGAGCAGCAGGCTGCACGTGATGCGGGCGACGATGAGGCTCAGATGATGGACATGGATTTTGTGGAGATGCTTGAATACGGAATGCCGCCAGCTTGTGGTTGGGGCAATTCGGAACGCAATTTCTGGTTACTTGAAGGCGTTCCAGGTAGGGAAGCAGTGCCATTTCCGACGATGAAAAGCAAAGAGTAGTCTAGAATTCAATGATTTTGATGCGGGATTTTTGACCACGAAGGATTTTAATGCTTGTTTTAGGCCTCTTAAAATACTTGGCAAGTGCTTTAATTAGCGCGTCGTTAGCTTCGCCATCATGCGGCTTGGCACGTAAGTAAACCGTAAGTTCGCCTGGATTAACTTCGATGATTTTCTCCCGTGAAGAGCCTGGCTTGACAGTAATAGTATAACGATTCATATCATATACATTATATAATATATAATGGTATAATAATAGAGATGCCGAAATTTAAATTAGTTTCAAAATACAAACCAACTGGCGATCAGCCATCTGCTATCAAACAATTGACAGATGGCGTTCTTTCTGGTGTACATGAACAGACTTTACTCGGCGTAACTGGCTCTGGAAAAACTTTTACAATGGCTAATATTATCCAGAACGTGCAGAAACCAACATTGATCTTGGCACACAATAAGACATTAGCTGCTCAGCTTTATTCTGAATTTCGAGAATTCTTTCCAGAAAATGAGGTGCATTATTTTGTTTCTTACTTCGATTACTATCAGCCAGAGGCGTACATCGCGTCAACTGACACGTATATCGAAAAAGATTCGGCTATCAATGACGAGATCGATAGACTAAGGCATGGTGCGACTGAAGCGTTACTTACGCGACGTGATTGTATTGTGGTAGCTTCGGTATCGTGTATTTATGGCATTGGCTCACCAGAACACTATACCGAGATGTCTTTACCAATGTGGCACAATCAATCTGGGTGGGTGTTGACGCCAGACCAGTCTAATACTAGCCTAACACAACTAGACTTTATTCGTCGCTTAGTTGGAATGCAGTATCATCGTAACGATCTAGCATTTGAGCGGGGAAACTTCCGAGTGATGGGCGATACGATTGATTTATTTCCAGCCAATGGGGAATATGCCTATAGATTTGAATTCGGATTTGATACCCTAGAAGAAGTTAAAATCGTAGACCCACTAACTTTTGAAATACGTGAAAAACCTGACCATATTCATATTTTTCCTAATACACATTATGCCACACCAATGGATCAATTGGAAAAAGCCCTCATTACAATTCGGGCAGAATATGAAGATAGATTAAAGTATTTCGAAAAACACCAAAAGTATCTTGAAGCGCAAAGATTAAGTCAGCGCACCAAGTATGACTTAGAAATGTTAAAGGAGACTGGTTTTGTCAAAGGAATCGAGAACTATTCTCGACATCTAGATGGCAGGAAACCAGGAGAACCGCCTTCTACGCTATTAGACTTCTTCCCAGATGACTGGTTGCTAATTGTAGACGAATCGCATATGACTTTGCCACAAGTGCGCGGAATGTATAATGGCGATCATGCGCGTAAACTAAACTTGGTTGACTACGGGTTTAGGTTACCATCTGCTTTAGATAATCGTCCTCTCACCTACGGGGAATTCCAAAAGCATATTAATCAGGCGATCTATGTGTCGGCAACACCAGGGGATTATGAGCTTGAGGTCTCGCCCACTCCAGCAGAACAGGTAATACGTCCAACTGGTCTGCTTGATCCAGAAATAGAGGTCCGTAGTTCCGATGGCCAGATTGATGACCTAATGGAAGAGATTGACAAGCGTATCGCTAAAGGTCAACGTACTCTGATTACAACTCTTACGAAACGTATGGCGGAAGATTTAACTGATCACCTAAAAGAACGTGGCGTAAAAACAGCGTATATCCACTCTGATATTGACACTTTAGAGCGAGGTGATATTCTACGCGACTTACGAGCTGGCGTATACGACGTGTTGGTCGGTATTAATCTACTGCGCGAGGGGCTCGATCTTCCCGAAGTTTCTTTAGTGGCGATTTTGGATGCAGATAAAGAAGGGTTCCTGCGCTCCGAATCAGCCCTAATTCAGACGATTGGACGTGCTGCCAGACATGAAGAAGGTAAGGTGATTATGTATGCCAACCTAATTACTGAGAGTATGGAAAAGGCCATCTCGGAAACCAACCGCCGTCGTGAAATTCAGAAGGAATATAATGCCAAACATCATATTACGCCCCATTCAGTCCAAAAAGAGATATCGGCAGGACTCCGTGCTATTATTCCAGAAAAGGAGAAAGAGAATAAACTTGATGTTAAACGTATTCCTAAAGACGAATTGCCGACTTTAATCAAATCACTTTCTTCAGAAATGCAACTAGCAGCAGCAAATCTAGAATTTGAAAAAGCCGCAGCTCTGAGGGATGAGATAGAACGAATTAAAGAGTTTATGGAAGGGAAGAAATAGCCCTTTTGTTCGGGAAATGTTCGGTGAGACGCTAGATGTGGCGTAATGCGTTATATATGGTGTGCTAGATGTAGCGTGTGATGGCTACTATATATAATATATACTAAGTATCATGAGGGTGGATTGAAATCAACAATACAACGGACTGTCCACCCTAAAGACTTAGCGTTGAAGTTTGTACCTGGATTAACACTAGTTCTACCTAGTGACATATAATTGGCGCCGCGGCTACTGCCACTATTATATCCAGAAACTGACGAATAATTTCCGTATGAATTACGATTATTGTATGACCCGCTATTATAAAAACCAGAAAGGACAAAGTTATTAGGGTAAGTACGTAGTTTATTTGACAATAAAGAGGACTCGTCTTCTCCATAATATGGAAGTGGGCTACTGTCATAGTTTGCTGGCTCGACGCCATTATTTAACCTTGTTACAATGAGTTCCCAGAATTCATTAGTAGATTCTTGGGACTTTTCACCGCCTTTGGGTAAATGCCAACCTGATGGGCATATGTCACCAGGTGCATGATAACCAGTGCCATAATTATCACCATATTTACCATAACCTGCAGTAGCTGAGTACCAGTTATAATAGTTGCCGTAGCTATAAACATTGCCACCTGCATAATAGTTAGAGCTAGTGTTATTGGTAAAAAAAATTGTATTATCTGTCTGAAGTCTAGATTGATCATCACAAGCAGTAGAATCAATAGTGCACCAACCTTCTGGAGCGGTAGTAGCATTATATGCTAGTGATGAAGTTGGAGAGAGATGATTTGAAGTCGAGTTAGTGTCATAAATATTCGTTAGTGGAAGAGATGGGTTATGAGTATTAGAGGAAGACAACATAACTGAATCGTCTAGCCTTAAGTTTTCTATCATCCAGCATTTGTAATCTTTTAGTCTAGCTACAGCATAGGTATTGTTGTCACGACTATCGGTGAGGGCAGTAACGTCTCCTATTTCCATGCCACGACAACCGTTCCAGTTCTGTAATATCCCCGCAGAAGGGACCCAAACGGCATAAAGAGATAAACCTTTAGTAGAAATGTCACTTGGAGCAGTAATGGTTTCATTAGGACCGTAAGTAGTACCTGAATAATCATAAGCTGTGTTCCAACCAGCGAAGCCATAGCCGGTGCGTTTAAAGTTAGGAGCCCAAAGAGGAATGCCATCAGTTAACTGACTGCTAGAAAGAGACTGTTTACCCATCTGCCCTTCAACTAAAGCAGTATTTGGGTTATAGCAGATTTTATTAGCTTGACAAGCCACCGGCTGAGCAGGAACTTCGTTTTGAGGGTGGACTAAAGTAAACTTAACCTTACCAGTATAAGTACCAGCAGGCTGAGTAGCTGAAGCATAGACAGCATAGTTAGTAGTGAAGTTAGCTCCTAGTGCTCCTGTACCTATATCAGTTGCTGTAGTTCTATAAGCTACTTTAGTATAAGTACTTGGGATTAGTTCATAGTTAGTATAGTTATAGGTAGCATCATTTCTAATAGTAGGAACGTAGGTTCCTGATACTGGAGCTAGTTTCATAGACCAGACTGAATTAGTAGTGGTACCTGATACATATTTACCTGTGACTATGTCGTAAGATGAATCTAAGGTAGAGCTATGCATCTTATTATTACCGTCTTCTTCATTAGTATAGCCTATAGCATAGATAGCTAGGCCATTAGTATCATTGCAAGTAGCTTTAATGGTAGCTGAACCTATGTCTGTTTTATACTGATTATTTTGAATAGTGGTAGTATGAAGTAGATTAGTACCAGTGAGAGAACAGGAGACTGGGACAGTGATGTTGATTTGGTCTACGACGTCGGTGCTGTCTGTGGCGAAAGAATAGGAAGAGACAAGCAGCATACTAGAAACAATCGTACTTGATAGCAAACAAGCTATAAGAGTATATAGACCTTTAATGCTCATACTTATATTATATATTCTTATCTGAGCGAGTCAACCCTGGATTTTCATTTTCGCTTATGATATACTCAAGATATGAGCACGGTGGGCATTGCGGAAATAGACAGTATTAAAAAACGCATTCGAATTTGTGACTATTTGGTAGTGGCACAATTATTTTTGCAGGATAATTTTCTACTAGAACGTCCGCTTGAGTTTAGTGATATTAAGGCGAGACTACTCGGTCATTGGGGAACTTGTCATGGTATCAATGTCGCCTATGCTAACTTAAAAACATATTTTAATGATAATCCAGATTTTACTTTTATCCTTGGGCCTGGACACGGATTTCCAGCCCTGCAAGCTAATTTATTTATTGATAAAGAGTTAGAAAAGATCGATAAAAATGCCACGTTAGATGAAGATGGCATTAATTATCTTTGTAAGAATTTTTCTTGGCCGGATGGCTTTCCGAGCCATGCTAGTCCAATCACGCCTGGCGTCATCACAGAAGGTGGCGAACTTGGCTATGCATTAGCTAATGCCTACGGACTTGGGCTTGGTCATCCAGAAAAGACCATCGCAGTATTGATTGGTGATGGGGAATTAGAGACAGCCACAGCGATTGACTCACTTAATCTGCGTAATTTATTGACAAGTCCTAAAAATGGCACGATTATCCCAATTTTACACTTAAATGGGTACAAGATTTCTGCTCCTACTATTTATGCTAGAAAATCCGAACGAGAGTTAAACGAGATGATCCGCGGTTTTGGTTTTACGCCGGTCTGGGTAGATGGCAATAAGGTTGAGGACTTCCAGTCTGTTCTTAATAAAAACATTGATTCGCCGTTTTATATTATGAAAAATGAGAAGGGCCTAGGTGGACCCAACCGTTATCATAACGCCCATCAGATTCCGTTGAAAGAGGCAAAGACTAGCGATAAAGAGCTCAAAGAATTAGAAGAATGGCTAAGATCATATCACTTTGAGGAGCTATTTAGTCGCGAGAAAGGATTTATGCTATGATTAGTCGTATTGACACACCCGGAGTTGAAATGCACTCGCCGGCTAAAAAGATTGGCAATCTCTTAACTACTGAATTTACCAAAGACCCACATTTTTATTTCTTTTCACCCGATGAAACTACTTCTAATAAGTTCGATGAGATATTTACTGTAGAAAAACGTGCATGGGGAGATATGCCTACTAAAACTTGGGACTTGCCAGAATCTGCCGATGGGCGAATCATCGAGATGCTGTCAGAAAATGTCTTATTCAGTGTAATGACTGGACACCTTGCCAATGGTGAAAAAGCAATGATGGGTAGTTATGAAGCATTTTTCCCAGTGATCACTTCTCAGCTATTGCAACAAATGAAATTTATTAAACAATCACTTAATGTGGAGTGGCGCAAACCTTTACCAGCTGTCAATCTATTGTCAACTTCTACTTGCTGGAGACAAGATCATAATGGTTTCACGCATCAATCACCAGCTTTAATCTCTACTTTACTTAGCGTACCGTCAAATCTGGTCAATTGTATCTTCCCGATAGATGACGTAGCAGCCGAGGAGGCTTACCATTTTATGATTAATTCGCAAGATGTTGTAAATCTTACAACATTTGATAAAAATGATCGTCCTCGTTATATCGACTCCAATCATGCCAGATTCCAATTCGAAAATGGTGGTGCATCGATCTTTGAATTTGCTTCAGATAATGAGCCGGATTTCGTACTGGTGGCCGCTGGGGACATTGTTGCCCATGAAACCCTTGAAGCCATCAAGATTCTTAAACGTGATATGCCAGATATCAAACTACGCTTTATAAATATTAATGCGTTATCATATCGCGCAATCGGAACCACTCAAAACAAATTATCCCAAGAGGCATTCAATGAGATGTTTACTAAAGATAAACCAATTTTGGCAAATTTTCATGGCTATCCTGAGACTCTAGAAAACATCTTAGAAAACTATACTTCTAAACACCGTTTGCGCGTACATGGTTTTAATGAAGAAGGCTCGACTACGACTCCTTTCGAAATGCTACGCCGTAACATGGCGTCACGCTATGATTTAGCTATTGATATCGCAGCCGTCCGAAATCGCACCGACTTAGTTTCAAAATATCAAGCAGTACTAGAACAGAACCATCTGCACGCTATACAGTTCGGTGAAGACATCATATAATTCTCATGATATAATATCCACATTATGGAATTATTTATTTTAATAGTCGTTTTGGTGATTTTGGCTGAAACTACCTTTTTGGTAGTGCGTAAATACAAGCCAATACGAAACGGCAATCGCAAAATATATGTCGACACATCCGTCTTGATTGACGGGCGAATTTTAAACATCGCTAGAACTGGTTTTATTGATGGAGATTTAATCATATTAAAAAGCGTATTAAGGGAGCTACAACTACTAGCCGACGGCAAGGACAATGAGAAACGCAATCGTGCTCGGGCTGGACTTAACAACGTATCTGAACTCGAACGCGTAGTCGAAGTCAATACCGAAATTTATGACGATGGGGAAGGATATAAAAAGGTTGATGATGAGCTTTTAAAATATGCCAAAGCCAATAAAGGTGCCGTACTTACAATCGATTATAACTTGATCAAAGTTGCTGAAGCCGAAAAGATTGAGACGCTAAATATTAACGATCTAGCCTTAGCCGTAAGGACAGAGTTCTTACCAGGAGAGAAAATTCGCCTTAAGATAACGGAAAAAGGCTCAAACCGCGGTCAAGGCGTAGGGCATTTATCTGATGGTACCATGGTGGTCGTTGATAAGGCTGCCAACAAAATTGGCAAAGACTTAATCGTAGAATTTGTGAGATTTCACGAAACTTCATCTGGTAAAATGATCTTTGCCAAAATCGTGCGAAAGTAATTATTCTCCGTCACTATCGTCTTCAGTTGGTTTATTAACGGTAACCTTCATTTCGCTTGATGTAGAATACCCGGCTGAATCAGTAATAGTAAATTTGATAGTCCTATCGGTCTCTTTTAATGTATAGCCATTGATTGTGCCATTACCACCTAGTGAGATCCCGCCTTGTTCAACACCGTTGACATATAGTGTGTATCCGGCAATGTCATAACTACCTCGACGAATGGTAGCAACAATCTTGTCGCCACTTGTTGAGAGAGATAACTGTGGTGGCTTATAATCACAAGTATCTTTAGTGTCACGTTTGTATGGTTCTGGTACACTATAAACGTCATTACCAGTCATAGGGTCAGTTACTTTAGTGACTTCAATCTGAATCTTTTGATCCTCTGGAGTACAATCTGCCGCTAACAAGTGATTATAGCGATTAAAGGTGAGTTTTTCTTTCTTGACGCCCGAGTTTTTAGAGGCATTGAACCAGCTCGGCCAGATATCGGTCTTACCATTAACTGATAAGGTCTGGATTCCGGCTGGCTTTGCTGGCTGATCGCCAGGTTTCCATTTTCCGTCTTTTTCATAAACTTCATGATGAATACGACTCATATATTCAGCAATTGTGAATCGGGCAATATCGTGAGTATTGGAAGTAAGACCACTACCATCATGATTGCCATTCCAAACCATCGTTGATACCACCGTAGAATAACTTTCCATAACAGAGTCCTTAGTGATATTGGCGTTTGCCGTGGTAGTAGTTCCGGTCTTTGTGGCAGTCCATATACCAGGGATTACATATCCAGCACTTTGTGAACCACCTGGAGCGTAGATGCCATAACGAGCGCTACCATCACTAAGAATATTGGAGATCATATAGGCAACCTGTTCATCAACTACTTGCTTACCTTCTGGGTCACTCCAGGATTCAACAACCTCACCAGAAGAGTTTTTCATTTCAAGTACATAAGCAAGATCTTTATAAGCACCACCACGAGCAAGAGAGGCGTAGGCGTTGGCGTGCTCGACCATCTTTACTCCACAACCAGAGCCAATCGCGATAGATAGACCATAGCCTTCACGACCTTCGCAGTAAGCTTTATCACCTAGCTCATGCGCAATCTTAAGAGAATTTTCAATCCCGTTAATATATAGAGCTTTAACGGCAGCGATATTCAGCGAGTGACCCAGTGAGAAACGAATTGAGACATTACCATAGAATGAGCCAGTGGCGTTAGTCAAAGAACAACTTCCGCTATAACCAGCACAATAGAGTTTATTAATATTTTCATCTTTCAAAATCGACCCTGGTCCATAATTAATACCCTCGCGTTGCATAAATAATGGTGCGTAGTCCAAGATCGGCTTAATGGATGAGCCTGGTTCAATAATGGAGTCGGTGGTGGCATTCATTTCGCCATAAGCCTTGTTGGAAAAATCAACTGAGCCAACCATGGCTATAACTTGAGACGTATCAACGTCAACTGAGACTAATGCAAGGTTATCGCTGTTGTTTTTGTACATATGACCGGCGCCAACCTTGACGGCATCTTCAGCGATTTTTTGAGCACGCATATCGAGCGTGGTCTTGATGGTCCAACCACCAGCACGCATAGTCTGAATACCGTATTTTTCTTCAAGTTGTTTTTTGACCTCAAGAACAAAATGCGGAGCTAACATGTCGGCATACTGGCTAGATTCTGGCTTGATAGTATCGAGAATAGCGATTTTTTTGGTTTCCTCCGCCTCATCTTCGGAGATATAACCCATGGTAACCATATCATCTAGTACTTTGTGTTGACGTTCGATCAACATTTCATTTCCATAAGTGTTATACGGGTTAAGTACACCAGGGTTATTTGGAATAGCAGCAAGAAGCGATGACTCGGCTAAATTTAGATCTTTAGCATGCTTACCGAAATAGGTTTGAGCAGCAGATTCTACACCGTTACGACGACCACCATATGGTGATTGGTTTAAATACATCGTGATAATCTGTTCTTTGTTATACATTTTCTCTAGCTCGATCGAGAGAATCAATTCTTTAATCTTACGAGTCAAACCACCACGGTTTTCACTGGCCGCCTCGTCAGAGAAATATACTTGTTTAATCAGCTGCTGAGTTAAGGTCGAGCCACCCTGTACGCCGTGACCACCCAAAGTAGACATAGTTGCACGCACGAGCGCGCCAAAGTCTACGCCAGCATGGTTATAGAAATTCTTATCCTCAATTGCGACCGTAGCCTTGTACATATAATCGGAAATATCCTCCGCATCAACCACTAAACGGTAATCCTCACTACCGGTATCTTTCCATAAGATGTCACCGTTGCGATCTAAATAGGTATTAACCGTTTCAGAAATTGACATTTCGTCTAGACGGATTTCATCGAGATCTTTTTTGTAATAGAGAAATAGCCCGCCAATAAAAATAACCAGGATAAGAAAACATGCGGCAAAGAATTTAAGTATGGCTTTTTGGCCACGCCAAGAAAACCACCACTTAAATACACGTTTTGGATGAAGCCTAGCAAAGAATCGCTTAACTGGTTCTTTAGGTAGCTTGGCTAATTCTTCAGCACGACGACGTGAATTAGCTTCTTTCTTAGCTCGATGCTTGTAACTCAAGCTCGAATAAAGATTCATATTTGATTTCGCAGTTTTCTTGGAGGATTTTGCCTTGTGTTTCTTAGACGGCAAAATAATCTCAGATTTTTTCTTAGTCATGTACATATTATACACTAATTTGAATTTAAAACATAATAATTTCTTTTTATGTTTAATTAAGATTAATCTTTGGACATCGGTGCTTTTTTAGTTTTATGTGTGTTATTATTAATATATATGCGAAAATTCCGTTTTAAATCGGTAGTGGCGCTCGCCAATATGAGGTTGTCGGTTAAATCGGCAGCCATGGTATTGGCATCATCGACTTTGGTTTCAGCATTGCTAGGCTTATTCCGTGATCGTTTATTAAACTCGTATTATTTAGGTACTTACCCCACAGGAATTGATGCCTATACCGCTGCGTTTACTATTCCTGATTTTATGTTTTTTATCCTAACGAGCGGAGCTTTGTCGGTATCATTTATTCCGGTTTTTAATCAAAGACTAGCAGCTGGGAACAAGAAATCTGCTTGGGAATTATCGTCATCGCTAATTAACCTATTAGCAATCCTGACGCTGATTTCCAGTGCGCTGATCATGATTTTCGCAGATCCATTAATTCGATATGTAGTGAGCCCGGGGTTAGACGAATCAGGTATGGTACTCGCCATTAATATGACTAGAGTGATCGCGATGAACCCATTCCTATTCTCGATCGCCACAGTGATCACTTCAATTCAACAAGCTGTTGGGCGTTTCGTATTTTATGCATTTGCGCCTGCTATATATAATATAGGCATCATTATTGGAATCACTTGGTTTACTGGCGGAATCAATTTATTTGGTGTACAAATTTTTGAAGGTGGCATCATGGGTGTAGCACTTGGCGTAATTTTAGGAGCAATACTTCAACTTATTGTATCGATTATCGGTCTATTCGGTCTCGGTATGGATTATGAGTTTAAGATTTACTGGCGTA
This sequence comes from uncultured Candidatus Saccharibacteria bacterium, assembly GCA_947165975.1. Taxonomy (GTDB): domain Bacteria; phylum Patescibacteriota; class Saccharimonadia; order Saccharimonadales; family Saccharimonadaceae; genus Nanosyncoccus. The sequence continues at coordinate 66,348 of CAMVCL010000001.1, forward strand.
ATCAAGGATTTCGCTCCATCCTAAAATTACTCCCGGCGCGTTCTTTGGACCAGGGAATTGACTACGTCAATGGAATCGTTAATACTAATTTGTCATCCAGAATGGGAGTTGGCGCAGTACGCTCATTCAATCAGGCAACCGCTTTACATCAAATGCCTATTAATCTAATTGGTGTAGCAATCTCTACTGCCTTCTTCCCGAAATTGACCGAAGAGCTCGGTAGCGGCGATAAAAAAGAATTTAATAATACTTTTAGACAAGCTTTACGTACGATAACTTGGATCGCCTTACCTGTTTCCGTTATCGCTTTCTTTGGCCGCGGTTATGTAACGAGTTTTATCTCTAATATCGGTAATAATGATAGCAATGGCACTATCTCCTCGATTTTAGGAGTATTATGTATTGCAATCTTTGCTCGCTCAATCTTCCATATCGCATCACGTGGGTTTTATGCTTTCCAGGATACTAAGACACCATTTATTGTTTCGATTTTTGCAATTGGATTAACGATCATTCTGTCAATATGGTTTTATTTACTAGGTTGGGGCGTGGATGGACTAGGCCTAGCGCAATCGCTTGGCGCGATTATTGAGATTATTATATTGCTATACATTCTACAGCGACGGTCCCATAATGAATTACTAGACAAGGCGTTCTGGCGAGGAATTTTTAGAATGCTCTGTGCGACCGCGATAACTGGTTGTGTTGCATTCTCGATGACAAAATTTATCCCACTAATGGTAACCGATACTTCCTTAGTTATTACGATTCCAAAATTCCTAATGATATCTGGCGTTTCGGGTCTTTCATATTTACTTGCTAGCTACTTCTTGAATCTTAAAGAAGCCTTGCCAATCATTAAGTATTTCAAGAAAATCCTCTTTAGAAACATAAAATAGTGTTATAATTATGACATGAATATAAAACGCGAGGATATTATACATTTGGCTGCATTGTCAAATTTTCGTCTAGATGAAAAGGAGATTGATTCCTTGGGGCGCGATTTACAAGATATTATCAAATATATTTCACAGCTTGACAAACTGGATACTGACAATATTGAGCCTACTTATCAAGTAATAGAGATGGAGAATGTCTGGCGGGATGATGAGATTCTGCCGCAAGAAGCAGATCGTGAGGCTCTGCTCGCATTAACAAAAGAAGCAAAAGATAATCAGATAAAGGTGCCGAAAGTATTATGAAGATAGCTAATAAAAAAGTTACCGCTGAAAGACTAGTCCGTGATGCTTTGGAAAAAGCTAAACATTTTGAGGATTATCACATCTTCACATTCATAGATGAAGAAGGTGCACTAAAAAAAGCCCGTGAGATTGACACAAAAATCGCCAAGGGTGAAAAAGTAGGGCGTTTGGCTGGTGTACCGTATGCTTTGAAGGATAATTTTTTGAGTCCACGTGGTGAGACTAGAGCCTCGGCACTGATGCTCGAAGGTTTCACATCACCAGTTACTGCTACCTCTGTAAAGAAATTGGAAGATGAAGGCGCCATCATGATTGGTCGTACCAATATGGATGCTTTTGCACACGGTTCTTCGACTGAGAATTCTTATTATGGTCCAACTTTGAACTCCCATGATCGCGAGCGAGTAGCCGGCGGTTCGTCTGGAGGTTCAGCCGTAGCGGTAGCTCTAGACATTGTTGAATTTGCTACTGGTTCAGATACTGGTGGTTCGATTCGTCAACCAGCTTCTTTTAACGGTATTTATGGTTTAAAGCCCACTTATGGTTGTATATCACGCTATGGTGTAGTAGCTATGGCATCGTCGACCGATTGTATTGGCTTCTTCACTAAAACTCTGGAAGATATGGACCTACTTATGTCAATAGCGTCAGGCCGCGATGACAAAGATATGACTACCTTGCCGGATTTTTATGAAAAATCCGAAGGTTACACTGACAAAAAAATGCGCATTGGCGTGATCAGAGAATTCGACAATGATTCGGTCGACCAAAACATCCGTGAAGCTTTGAAGAAAAAAATTGACCTACTCAAATCTAAAGGTCACGAGATTGTTGAGTTAGATATGCCGGCACTCAAATACGGTTTAGCAGCCTATTATATTTTAGTTCCAGCCGAGGTGGCCTCCAATTTATCACGTCATGATGGCGTGCGTTACGGTTTCCGTTCTGAAAATTCTAAAGATTTAGACTCATTGTACGAAAACTCGCGTAGCGAAGGTTTTATGCCGGAAAATAAACGTCGCATCATGATTGGCAATTTTGTGCTTTCGTCTGGTTTTTATGATGCATATTTCCTGAAAGCGGCTAAAGCACGCACTCTGATCGTCAAGGAATATGAGCAAGCCTTCTCAAAATGTGATTTCATCTTGACGCCAGTCTCACCAAATCCCGCTTTTAAACTTGGTGAAAAAGTAAATGATCCAGTAGCGATGTATCTAGAAGATGTAATGAGCGTATCGTTAAATCTAGCCGGCGTGCCCGGTCTGGCCATTCCGGCTGGAGAAACTAAAGATGGTATTTCACTTGGGTTACAATTAGTGGGTCCAAGACGAAGCGATAAATGTTTAATTGAATTTGCAAAGGAGTTGCAATAATGGATGGTGGTGTAGTGACGTTTATTATTGCTATTCTAATCGTAGCAGTTTTGGTTTTTCTAGCGATTCTCTTAACAGGGAAACATGGTTATACATTTAATCGTGAAGTATATCAGACTAAATTTTTGGCAATTGAAAATAAATTAAATCAAAAAAATGCTGCAACTTTTATGACTACTGTAATTGAGGCAGACAAATTGCTCGACAGAGCTTTGATCGAAATGGGTGTGCCGGGTAAGACCATGGGGGAGCGCCTCAAAAAATGCGGTGATAAATTTACACACCTCAATGCGGTATGGCGCGCGCATAAACTTCGAAACGCCCTGGCGCACGAGTCAGATCTTGAAATTAGCTATAAACAATCCTATAACGCCCTGCAAGTTTACAAACAAGCACTTAAAGACCTAGGAGCAATCTAATGAAATATATTCCAACTATCGGTGTAGAATGTCATGTACAACTACGTACAAAAACCAAGCTTTTTTCTGAAGTAGATAACGATGCGCGCGGTAAAGAGCCTAATTCTTGTGTTTCGCCCGTGGACTACGCTTTGCCTGGTATGTTACCGCGTTTAAATGGTGAAGCAATTAAACTAGCAATCTTGGCAGGTCGCGCTATGAACTGCGAGATCAACGCTTTGTCCAGATTTGATCGTAAACACTATTTCTATCCAGATTCGCCTAAAGGCTATCAGATTACGCAATTTTACCATCCAATTATCGGAGCTGGATATGTAGAGCTGCCCTCTGGCACTAAGGTGCGTATCGAGCATGCCCATCTTGAAGGTGATGCGGGTAAACTGACGCATTTTGATACTTATTCTTTAGTAGATTTAAACCGCGTTGACACTCCATTGATTGAGATCGTTTCAATGCCAGATATTCATTCAGCTAAAGATGTACACGATTATTGTAAAGAATTATGGCGCCTGATGTGTTATGCTGGTGTGACTTATGGTGATCTTTATAATGGTAATATGCGCTTTGACGTGAATATTTCTTTGGCGCCAGAGGGTTCAAAGGAATTGGGCACCAGGGCTGAAATCAAAAACCTTAATTCCTTCCGTTCAGCTGAAAGAGCTGCTGAATTCGAAATCAAAAGGCAAACGAAGATTTTGGAATCTGGCGAGAAAGTTAAGCAGGAGACTCGTGGTTGGAGTGATGCTACTGGAAAAACTTCACCGCAGCGCTCAAAAGAGGAGGCGAAAGATTATCGTTATATGCCGGAGCCAGATATTCCGCCAATTAATCTTTCGAAAGATTTCATCGATAAAGAATCTGCCAAATTGCCGTTAATGCCGAAAGATTATCGCAAAAAATTCAATAAGACGATTTCGGCTGATATCCTGGAAGTGTTGCTGGATTATCCAGAATTGATGAAGAAACTTGGTGAAGTCGAAGAAAAACACACGAAAAATATTTCCAATCTATTTTCGTCTGTACTATTAGCCGAAGAAAAGTCTGCCGAATATCTCAATGATTTGCCTAGCGCAAAAGATTTAAATGAACTTGCCGAGATGAATGAAAAGAAAGAGCTTTCATCAACTTCAACCAAAGAGGTCTTCCTTCGATTGTTCGATCCCCAGATGAAGACGCATGGTGCTAAGCAGATCGCCAAGGAACTTGGCTTAATCCAAGAGAATGATCTAGGTGCGCTTGAAAAAATTGTTGATATCGTGCTCGCCAAACCGGAAACCCAAAAAGCCCAAGCCGATTTTAAAGCCGGTGAGGAAAAAGTAATCGGATTCTTAGTGGGTCAAGTAATGAAAGAATCACACGGTAAAGCCAATCCGTCTGCTGTGCAAGAAATCCTTCGTAAGAAATTGGCATAAAGCCCCATATCTTTATTATATCATAAGTATAATAAAAAGTCAAATTTATCTCTGTTACCGCTAAAAGTTCGGGTCTCCAAAGCTAGCTCCTGGTGTGCTATTGCCTACTCCGTGAGCTTGGTATGGATTGCCTGCAGCATTATTAATTGCATCTTGTTGTTGCTGTTGAATTTGTTGGAGCTGGTCGTCGGAGATTTCCTCATTGCCGGAATCGCCATTATTACCATCGCCATCATCACCCGGCCTAGTATTATTAGCAGAATCGACCGCTTCGGCACGTTTTTCTTCTATACGTTCTTTGGCTGCCTCAGCCATTTCATCCTTGCCAGACTCGCCATCCTTGCTAGCGCACCCATTTTCAAATAACAATGCTTCGGCTCGGTTGTATAGCACAATAGCATCATTATAACTTTCCTCATTAAACGATAGATCTCCTTGAAGCTCGATCGAATAGGACAAGTTGCCATAAATGCTACATAGAGAGTATTCTGGTGGATTATGCTTTAGACTTTCACTAAAATCAGTTTCGGCAGACTGTAAGATTTCGCGTGAGTTGGCTTGAATCAGTTTGAGGTAACCGCTATTGTAATATGGTAAATATGGTTCAATTAGGTTGCCAATTTTTTGTGCGTTAGTAATTGTAGTCGGCAGACCATATGAGCCACCCGCCACGCCAACCGAGAACATGATATTATATATCCCAGTCCGGATAAAGAAGATGGTGGCAATTATTAGAAATACCAATGGTAAAGTGGCGTAAAGAAATAGTCGGCGACGTTTGTCAGAACGAATTTTGTCCTGATTTAATAAGCCAGGATCAAGATTAAGCATCCTTTCTACTCCTTTCTGAGATTACGCGCGTTAGGATCTCTTCGCCCTCCCAGGCTAGTAGAGCGAGTAGTATTATGGCAAAAATCCAATAAATCTCGGCGCCCGTACTGGTCGTAACGTCAGTAGAATCATGGCTGATAGAAACGGCCGAGGTTAGGGCATTAATGGCGGCATCTGGCAACTCTCCTGATTCACGATGATAATAATCGCCATTCAAAGCCGAATTAATGCGCTGTAAATTCTCTTCGTCGATTTTAGAGATAACTTGCTTTCGGTCATCAATCGCAATATCGGGATCATTACCAAAATAAAGGACGTAGGAATCTTCTTTGATAGCAGTATAGTCAAAGGTACCGTCTGAGTCATCACCAACTTCTTCTATAAGGCTACCTTTTTCTGAACCGTAGCCCAGAACAATAGTCCGATCGATTAAGTCCGGTAAATTACTGGGGACTTCGGTAGAATCACCAGAAACATCTTCGCCGTCGCTCATAAAGATCATTACATTATTGCGTTCCGGGAAACGTTCTTTATAACCAGAGATACGTTTAGCGGTATAATCTAATAATTCTGTGAAATTAGATGGTTTTGTGTAAAGGGAATATTTTGGCCTAAGGTACGGAGAAGCTGCTAGGATGGCGTCAGCGTTATTGGTAGTCGGCACAGCAGAATAAGAAGTGAAATCTTGTACAATTAAGCCATATTTAGCGCCTGGAATTCGATTGATAACTTTTGTGACATCATCTTGAACTTGTTCAAACCGACGCTTATTGCCATTATCAACGTCTTTTGCAACCATAGAACCAGTCGCATCAACCACAAACCAGATATTGAGATTGCTCATCTCGCGCTTAGATTCCTCCGTAGAAAGAGTTGGGCGGATAAGTATAATGATGACCAAGATAGCCATAGCTAAACGACGATATACGGTTGGGTTTTTGAGCCAAACTGAAAGATTTTTGAATTTTTTCATAGACCAAGCCTCCAAACAACGATAAAGAATGCCACAATCGAGATTGTTGCAATAATAGTTGGTATCAACGGGGAATCTTTGCGCAGTAGAGTCTCTGCACCTTCATAACGAGCGGCTTCTTGTTCAAGAATCTGATCAACAATCTCAGAAACTACTACTGGATTAGTTTGACTCCAGGATGAAAAAGCGTAGTACCCGCCACCAGTAGCGAGTGTAGCCTCACGAAATTCCTTTAGCTCATCGGATTCATAAATGCTATCCCCTTGGTCGATCTCTGATTGAGAACGAAACTCGCCAGTAGAAAGTCCGTAAATGGCAATGTCATAGCGTTTAGCATAGTTAGCCGCCTGAGTTAGAGTAACAATCTTACCAGCGTAGTCTTGATTATCGGTTGCCAGAATGATAGTCCTAGAGCGCTTCTGCTCTTCGAGCTTATCAAAGGCATTAACACAACCAACTACTCCTGGACCAATAGACGAAGATGTCTGATCACGTCCAGCCACTGCGCTAGAATAATGATTCGGGTCTTCACTCATTTCTGTGAGTAGCTCAGATAGTAGTTCGTAGTCGTCACTTAGCGGAGCAATTGTTAGATATAGGGAATCAAATACAGTCAACCCTAACCGCTGTCCTTTAAATTCACTGAGTAAGGTTGCAAAATAAGACAAAAGGTCCTGAACGTACTTATTCATGGAACCACTCACATCGAGGCAGAGCATAATGTCACGGTTTTCGTATTCTGGTCTAGACGTCGTAATGGTGACCGGGCGCGAGGCAATAGTAGCAACTGAGCTAAACGTCGTGATAAACAGAAGCCCTACTGCTAATAATAATAAATGATACTTTTTTAATGCTGCCTTATATTCTGGTAACTGCCTAACGCTAGCTGTATTGGCAAGTGGTTTAGTATTCTTCTTTTCGGTCGGTTTTTTACCTTTTTGCTGAAAACGACGCCAAAAGGCAATACCGATAATGGCGAAGAATACAAATAGAGCAACTAGAAGAATCCAAGGTTGTTTCATTTTCTACCCCCTTTCCTAGGCAACTGAATGGCGCTACTTTGTAAATGCTGCATTCTTGGCAAGGCCTCGTTATCCATGATAAGCTCCCTGGCTTTTCGGCCGGAATCGAGCACCGAACCTTTATTTAAACCATTAAACTCTTCTGGATAATATTCTTCAATCAATGTGGCAAGTTTGCTGTTTTTGGAATGCTTCAAATCCTTCAAAGTCAACACTTCGGCGTGAAAGCCGCAGGCTTCCGCGTAAAATAAGCGCACGATTAAACTAAATTCTTGGTGAGCAGATGCGGCACGAATCTTTCTCATACCAAATCTCTGTTCGGTCTCATCGACTAGCGCAAGGTATTTTTTGCGTAGGGCCGTGATATCGATGAACTTTGGTGCCTTTGGTTTAAGGTTAGCTAAAGTCTTAAGAGATTTTTTACGAGTTACATACAAGATAAAGGCGATGATCGAACAGATAATACCAAGAAATAGAATACCTATAAAAACCCAGAGAATAGAATAATACATTGGCTCATGCATAAGACTGGGATTTGCTAGAACTTCACCAAGGTAATTAACGCTTAACATGTTTTTGCTCCTCTAACATTTTGAAAATTGCCGGAATTACATGTTCGTTGCTGTCAATTGTGCAACTGCATATACCTAAACGGCGAAGATCGTGCTTGGTATTAGTTTTAATCGTTTCGCGCATTTTTGCTTCGGCGTTTTTGAGGCTACGGTTTTTGCGCATGAACGCTGGGATACGTAAATCTTCCGTAATATCACGAACCTCAGAATTAACTAAGGTAGGATTAGTCAACTCCGAGTCTTCTATCATGATAACCATCTGTTCGTGGCGCACTCTCAAGCGGCGAATGATGTCTTGCGGTAGACTGGCCGCACCATACATATCGGTAATAATGATCAAAAACATCCTTTCACGAAAATTTTTAGAGATATAATTCAATACTGTGCCAAGATTTGCTTGCGCGGCAGTGGGGCTGATAGATTTTTCATATTTAGTCAAAAATCCTTCAATGTGAGCCTCACCCTCCTTAAGAGGGAATCTGGTATTGCCTTCGCTATTACCAAAAATCATACCAATTAGGTCATCGTTCTTTTGGGCGATATAAGATATCACGCTGGCCGCAGTCAGGGCTAATTCAGCCTTGGATTCTCCTGACGGTGCCAAAGCAGACATATTTCGACCAGCATCAGCAACAATCATAATGTTATGCTTACGAACCGCTACATAGCGTCGGATCATCGGTACGCGTGAGCGTGCTGAAGCTTTCCAATCAATATCTTTAACATCATCACCATATTCATAGGGACGCAAATCATCAAAATCCATACCACGGCCTTTAAAAACTGAGCCATAATTACCGGAGAGTACATTATGAACTCGCCTTTTGGCGTAGATGCTCATTTTCTTCTTAACTTTGACGAGATGATTTGCCATTATTATCCTGCTTGATTGACTATTATTAGTTTTTGTGGTATAATATATATTATATAGGCGCTACGGTGCCACGATCTTAGAGAATACCGCATCGATGATTGCCTCTGGATGTATCTCATCTGCCGCGGCTTCAAAATTAAGCATAATACGGTGACGTAATACCGAATAACGCATGTCCTTGATATCGTCTGGAGTGACGTAATCACGACCATGTATCAAAGCCAGGACTTGTCCGACTCGTAGTAATGCAATAGCACCACGTGGCGATACGCCATAGTCGATATATTTAGCCAGTTGTGGCCCGATTACAGCCTGAGGTTCGCGAGTAGCCGTCACGATGTTAGTAATGTAATTCTTGATAGAATCGTCAACCCTTACGGCTTTAGCGGCCTTTTGTAGTTGTTTGATCTCTTCAAGCGAGACTTTGGCAGAATCTGGCAATGGTTCAACGGTCTGTCCGGACAGGGTATAATCTAGAATCTTGAGTTCTTCGTCTTTTTTGGGATAAGGCACTAATACTTTCAGAAGAAAACGATCGAGCTGTGCTTCTGGCAATTCATAGGTACCTTCTTGCTCGATTGGGTTTTGAGTTGCAAAAACGATGAATGGATCTGGCATATGAAACAAAACGCCGCCAACCGAAACTTGACGTTCCTGCATGGCTTCTAGCATGGCGCTTTGGGTTTTGGCACTAGAACGGTTAATTTCGTCTAACAATACGAAATTAGCAGAAACAGGACCAATCTTAGTATCAAAGGTACCTTTGCTGTAGTTATATATTTGCGTACCAATAATATCGGAGGGTAGTAGATCTGGAGTACATTGGATACGAGAAAAACTACCATTAGTTACTTCAGCCAAAGTCTTAGCGGCTAAGGTCTTAGCGAGCCCAGGCAAAGACTCTAATAATATATGTCCTTCAGCGATCAGGGCTACGACTAGTGAAAGTCTAAGTTCTTCTTGACCCACGACCTTGGTCTGATAGGCATTCATAAGTTTGGTAATTGTATCCATTTGTTCCTTTCTTTATACCCAATAAAGGTTAATATTATTTGCCATTTTAAGTTTTTGCTCCTCAGTCAGTTCATCTGGTTGATCAAAGTAATGGTTGTCGTCAAAAAGCGTGTGAGGGAGAATATCCATATAAGTTAGACCGTCCGCCTCGAGCTGAATCTTGTCAGAAACTGGCATGGTAATATTGCCAAATGCGCCATAAATATTCGCTGGAGTATAAGGTTTTAGTATCTCCATAGCAACCTGTAATTGAATGGTGGTTTTTAAAATATCGGCAAAAATGATGATATCGCGGTTGTTAAATAATTTCGGGTCAAAATTTGGATTCAGATTCTTTTCGGCATTAATCTTAGAAAAAGCTTCTTGTTTTCGTTGATCAACTAAACCCATAAAATTACTGTAAATATAATCGTATTCACTGCCACTAATCTCTGGATTTAAGACAAAACCGCCATCCGTCTTAATAGCGCCTAACTCCCGAGTGATGTCGTAAGGGTCATCAACGGTTGAATACTGTAAAATATAGACATAGGCATGCAAATGTGCAGCTAGCTCAATACAACTAAGCAAAGAACTGCGCTTAAGACAAAAAACTATTGCATCTTCGTTACGAAATCGCCCTAGTTTTGTAGCTAACTGATCGCCAAGTGCTTGGCGATTAGGGTAATACATATGTCTCCTTTCTGCTTTTATTTTAACATAAGAATTATAAAAAGACTTAAGTGTTTTGATTGCTTTTTATCAAGTAGTATATTGTTTTTATTGACAGGATTTGAAAAGAGTGATATAATTCTATATGATAAGTTAGGGATATCGGACCCGAACTTTTCATTTACCATGCCTGTGTTTGTCTTTTAGATAAACACAGGCAGGCTCCTTAACTAGATAGAATAGAAGACGAGATAATGCTTTGCATTGTAAACGTAATCATACTAAGAACGTTATTATTTGCGAACGACGGTTCGTATTGCTAAATGCAACTCTGTTGTCATAGCCCAAAAATGCTCACTTTCTCCGAGCGAGCAATGCCTAGTTCATAATTATTCATATACAAACGGATTCCTTTGTAACCATCTCGTCTATCTTTTCTATATACTACCGGCGCTCATTTGCGCCGGTTTTAATTTGTACTTTTCTTTTTAATGAAGATATGATAGAATTGGACATAGCGATGTCTTTTTTGAGCGTGGAAATCTTAAATTAGGCAAAAGAATAATAATTGATAAAGGAGCATATGGCTACTGAAATAAAAGATTTAAGCAAGCTTCGTAATATTGGTATTATTGCCCATATCGATGCTGGCAAAACGACGACCTCGGAAGCGATCCTGTATCGTACAGGTCTCAAACACAAGATCGATTTGGTCAAAGGTGGCACTGGTGGTGCTGATACTGACTGGATGGAACAAGAAAAAGAGCGCGGAATTACAATTACCTCCGCAGCTGTAACGGTTTATTGGAAAGACCACCAAATCAACATCATTGATACTCCGGGACACATCGACTTTACCGCTGAGGTAGAGCGTTCTTTGCGTGTTCTTGATGGTGCAGTCGTAGTCTTTGATGGCAAGATGGGTGTTGAGGCTCAATCAGAGACTGTGTGGCGCCAAGCTACGAAGTATGGTGTGCCTCGTATTTGCTTCGTAAATAAAATTAACCAGATCGGTGGCGATTTCTATAAGTCCCTCGATTCAATTCATAAGCGTTTGTCAAAAAACGCCGTAGCCATCCACTTACCAATTGGTTTTGAGAAAGATATCTGTGGTGTAGTTGACCTCATCGATATGAAGGCTTATACCTATAAGGATTATGCCGATCACGAGCTTACCGTAGGTGAAATCCCAGAAGATATGAAAGAAAAAGCCAAAAATGCTCGTTCGATGTTGATTGAAGAAGCTGTCCAAGCCGATGAAGCTTTGATGGATAAATATTTCAATGAAGGCGAAGATTCTATCACAGTTGAAGAACTAAAAGCTGCCTTGCGCAAACGCGTACTTGATGGCGATTTCTTCCTAGTTACTGGTGGCGATGGCCGTGGTGTGATTGTAGAGAAGGTATTGGACTTGATGACCGATTACTTGCCGTCACCTTTAGATCGTGACCAAGGTCAAACCGTAGGCACCAATCCAAAAACTGGCGACCAAATCATCCGCAAAGCTGACAATTCAGAACCTTTGACTGCCTTAGCCTTTAAGATTGCTACTGACCCATTTGTAGGTAAACTAATCTTTATTCGTGTTTATGCTGGCAAATTAAAATCGGGCGACACCGTCCTAAACGCCTCAACTGGCGACAAAGAACGTATTGGCCGTTTAGTACGTATGCACGCAAATGATCGTAAAGATATTTCTGAGATTGGCGCCGGCGATATTGCCGCTGTAGTCGGTCTAAAAAATGTTACTACTGGGACTACGCTTTGTGCTCCTACTGCACCAATCTTGCTTGAATCGATCGAGTTCCCAGATCCACCGGTATCAATTGCAGTGGAACCAAAGACCAAAGCCGATCAAGAGAAAATGGGTATCGGTCTTTCCAAGATGGCAGAGGAAGATCCAACTTTCCGCGTCCATACTGATGAAGAAACTGGCCAGACCATTATCTCTGGTATGGGTGAGCTTCATCTTGAGATTATTATCGACCGCTTGAAGAGAGAGCATAATGTCGAAGCTAATACCGGTGCCCCACAAGTGGCTTATCGTGAGACCATCCGTGGTACTGCAGAAGCACAAGGTAAACACATTAAGCAATCTGGTGGTCGTGGTCAGTATGGTGATGTATGGATCAAATTTGAGCCAAACGAAGCAGGAAAAGGTTTCGAATTCATCGACCAAATCAAAGGTGGCGTGGTGCCTCAGGAATATCGCAAACCAGTCCAGAAGGGTGTCGAAGATACATTGGCTGGCGGCGTGATTGCTGGCTATCCAGTTGTTGACGTCAAGGCTACTCTATACGATGGTTCTTACCACGACGTAGACTCTTCTGAATTAGCATTTACTTTAGCAGGTGCTCTAGCTACTCGCGAAGGTATTAAGAAAGCTAACCCGGTCTTGCTTGAGCCAGTCATGAAACTTGAGATTACTACTCCTGAGGAATTCATGGGCGACGTAATTGGTGATATCAACTCTCGTCGTGGTCGTATCGAGGAAATGGAAGATTTGAATGGTGGAGCTAAACTAATTAGAGCTTTCTGTCCGTTGGCTAATTTGTTCGGTTACACTGGTGATCTTCGTGGTATGACACAAGGTCGCGCAGCGTCTTCGATGGAGCTTTATGCCTACGAAGAAGTACCGCCGAACGTAGCTCAAGAGATTATCGAAAAAAGAAATTCAAAATAGTCTCAAACTGTAATCAAAAATATCTCCATTAATTGGAGATATTTTTTGTGAGGTTTTGACATCATCAATTGCAGAATGGGACCAAAAAACACTGATTTATATAGTCGACAATAAATCCTTTATTTTATAATGTTTTTGCTATTTGTCAATATACTTATCTAAATTGACACTAAGACACGTTTGTGCTATAATATACAGGCGCTTCGGCGAGTTCGTTACTATTGATTTCTGTGGTATTATGAAAGATTTGGAGGGTTGAAGATGAATGATCTGATGGACTGGACGTTATGTTTTCGGAGAAAGTATGGATTTTCGAACCGTGCGAGGATTCTGAGCGATTTGACGGATTTCTTGCAAGACAATGATGTAAAAAAGATGGCAGTCAACGGAAAATGCATTCTCGGTGGATACGTGTATGGACACCGAAAGTTTGCCGATGATAGTCTCATCTTGACATCCAACATTGTCACAATCGCAAAGGAAGATGATTCACTGTGTGCAACTACAGCTTCTGGTAATAACTATTACATTTCCATTCAGGATGCTGAACGTGGTATGAAGATCTTACTGAAGGACGCTATGGACGGCAAAATCAATGATGAACCAGGTTTTTATCTGGACGAACCTTACAAAAACGAAGAGCTCTTTATTTAACACAGATCCCTGGCCTAGTGCCAGGGATTTTTACTGCCTTTTTAAAACCCCTGACTTTCGTCAGGGGTTTAAAGGATCATCTGAAGGCTCGGCTACGCAACGCAGAAAGAGTAGTAGCATCTTCGGCTGGCGAAAGCATGCCCAGCTCGACACCTTCGACCTCATATTCGACACTGATCACATGTGGCATACCAAAAAAACGTAATTTCCCACGACAAGCATAATCCCAATTACCAGTTGAGTCCAACTCACAAGCAGAAAAATCTATCGTGTCCTGGCTAAACCAATTCTTACGCTGTTTCCATCTGATGATAACACCGGTTACTTCTACCGATTTACCAGTACGATGCGCCTCTTCAACTTTATCGTTGGTAGCAAGAGCGAATAATAGCTCTTTATTTACGAGCGAACGGCATGTGTCATTATCTTCTTCTAATACAGCGCCAAAACCATCGATAATTTCCGTATCTTTGTCAATTTGTAGCCTATAATCTACTTCTACGCCTACGTTCTTTTCGAGCGCCTGGCATACCATATCGACCGATCTAGTGGCTGACGTCCAGAACAGGGGATCATTATCTGTAGATTCAAGTTCATCTAATTTCTCTGTTAACTCAGTGATATTACCCTCAAGTTCCGATGTATAAACGTCATCCTCATTACACCCTGATAAACAGATGATCAACATGACTGCAATAAGCAGAACACCAATCTTTCTCATTCTCTAAAGCCCTCCTCTAATCCATAGTAAAGTACGTTTTGCCCGTTTGTAAAACAGTATTAATTATATCATATTATTGCTTAATTGTAAAAGGGTTATTTTTACGATTACCTCGGTAATGTGTTTATCCTTATATTGACTTTTTTACTAAAGTGTGATATAATTAGAATGTTGGCTAGTCCAAAGAACATTCATAAGGAGGATAAAAAATGGGCAGAAAAATGAGCGCAAATGCAATATCTCGTTCAGTAGACAGCATGATGGAAACAAAGAGAGACAGAAAGTGTCCTCTCAGCTGGAGAGTAGAAGTCAAATCAGATGAATCTTCTGTTGAAGTTAGTATTAAATATCTGGCACACAGTACTGCTGACGATCTGCGTCGACCAAAAGAGCACGAACTATATTATCTCTTCGACAAGACAGAGATTATAGATATGATTCCTGACGAAGCCTATCAGAATAAGTTTCTGATAGTGAATTATGCGAAGTCTATCGACGATAAAAGATGGGAAGTCAGAAAGAAGATAGAAGAGATGCTCTGCGACGATTTCGAGAAGCTTCAGAGTACTACAAAATCCGTTAGCAAGATGTATAATACTATGCTGAACGTCTTTGCCGAAGGACAGAAATACCAACTTCAGCTGGACTTCTATGCAAGACTGGAGGCCATCCTGGCACTTCTTAAAAAGCCAAAGACTTTCTATGGCGACGATATACGCGACTATATGTAATCATTCCTCCGCGGTCCAGAATTGGGCCGCTTTTTTCATATAAAGATTTTGTGATTTACTCTTTACAATTTAGCAAAAATAGTCTAAAATAGTAGGGTAGAGTTTTGGAGCTGGTTTTTATTAGCGCTCCAAACATTAATAATATAAAAGGAGAAAGAATGGCAAATTTTGACCGTTCCAAGCCACATATCAATGTGGGTACCATGGGTCACGTCGACCATGGTAAGACTACTTTAACTGCTGCGATTACCAACGTACTCGCAAAGCGTCTCCCTTCTGATGTAAACAAGGCAGTCGCTTATGATCAAATCGATAACGCTCCAGAGGAAAAAGCTCGTGGTATTACCATTGCTACTTCCCACCAGGAGTATGAGTCTGAAAAACGCCACTACGCACACGTAGATATGCCAGGCCACGCAGACTACATTAAAAACATGATTACCGGTGCCGCTCAGGTTGATGGTGCTATCTTGGTAGTTGCTGCCAATGATGGTCCATTGCCACAAACCCGTGAGCACGTTCTTTTGGCTCACCAGGTGAACGTACCAAAAATTATCGTCTTCCTCAACAAGATGGACCTTGCTGATCCAGAACTCGTTGAGCTCGTAGAGATGGATGTCCGCGAACTTCTTAACAAGTACGGCTTCGATGGCGATAACGCTCCTATCATTAAAGGTTCTGCTACTAAGGCTCTCGAAGGTGATAAGGAAGCTGAAGATGCTATCATGGAACTCGTTACTGCGATGGATGAATACTTCGATATTCCTGAACACGATCTCGACAAACCATTCCTCATGCCAATCGAGGATGTCTTCTCAATTAAAGGCCGTGGTACTGTTGCAACTGGTCGTATTGAGCAAGGTGTTATCAAGTTGAATGACGAAGTTGAAATCGTTGGTCTTAAAGAAACTCAAAAATCAGTTGTTACTGGTATTGAGGCCTTCCACAAGACTCTCGATCAAGGTCAAGCTGGCGATAACGCTGGTCTTCTCCTCCGTGGTATTGAGCGTGATCAAATCGAACGTGGTCAGGTGATTGCCAAGCCAGGCACTATCACTCCACACACTGAATTTGAAGCTCAGGTTTATATCTTGAAGAAAGAGGAAGGTGGTCGCCACACTCCATTCTCCAAGGGTTACAAACCACAGTTCTACTTCCGTACTACTGACGTAACTGGTGAAGTTGAACTTCCAGCTGATAAAGAAATCGTTATGCCTGGTGACCAAGTAACCTTCAAGGTTAAATTGCTCGCTCCTGTGGCTATGAACGATCAAGATCGTTTCGCTATCCGTGAAGGTGGCAAGACGGTTGGTTCTGGTGTTATCACCAAGGTTATTAAATAATTAATGACTATCAATGAAAGACCTCCTGATCGGGAGGTCTTTTTATGTCTTTTAAATCTGATTTGATACAAGAGGGGAACCCGTCGAGTTTTTTGTTGTTTTTGGAAATATTTGTGCTATAATAAGAATATAAGCATAAGGAGAATTATGGCGGAGAAAAAAAGTATTTATAAATATAGTGTCGCGGACATGCGTAAGTTAATTCGTGATTTTTCGAATACTCTTTATGGACGTACGATATTTTTCTTGGCATATTTTGCACCGTTAATGGCATTATTAGTAATGATTGGACTAGTCCTTTCGTCAATCATCATGCAAAGTGCCGAATTATTCTATCCTATTACTGGTACTTTCTTCTTATTTATTGGCTTGTTTATCCTTGGCAACATCTATTACTACAACGAGATTAGAATTTTTTCTGAAAAGCGTTAACCAAAAAAACGGTCTTTTAAGACCGTTTTTTTGATGCCATATTATTTACGAATCTCTGGCAATTCGACTTTTTCGGAAACTGGTTTTTCTAGTAATTCGGGGTTGGACAACAAGTATTGTAGGGTCTTAGCAGATTTGCTGAAGTAATAGCCATCCGCAATCCTTTCATCAAAATTCATACCCCATTCACAAAGTTTCTTAACAACTTTTTTGCCATCCACAATCACTTCTTCGTCTCTTATCTCGCCCATAGTAAGCAAGGAAGATGAATTACCAAAATCGTTGATATTGTGAAAGATGGCACCACAACCGATGGAGCCCAGATTGGAGACGATCATAGTACTATAATAAAGATTATCTTCAGCTAAAGAGCTGGGCAAAAATCCTTTTTTATCGGTCCATTTAAGAACACCAATAAGAGGTACGCGAATGATATTTGGCAATTTACCTAGGAAATCGATGGCCGAGTTAGCACCTTTCTTATCGATATCGCCAGTTTTTCGTTTTCGGAAACTGTCCACCTTCTTCTTCACTTTCTCACTGACTGTATAGATGGTGTCGTTTTTGTCAAATGGTACCATAACCATCATTTCTTCAGAACGATCGTCAAAGCTGACTTTAGCGACAAATGAGAGGACAATCTTGTCGTGTTCGTAAAGATGACGGTTAGCCACGAAATAGTTTAACTTGGGGCGATTATAGACCGTTTTAGCAATCGCAGTCAAAAAAGCATGAAAATATGTGATACCTTCATCGTTTTTTTTCTTTTTTTCAATATACTTAGCTAGTTCAGTCAAATCCATTTTCTGATTGATAAAAACATCACTGACGCTACGATTAGGTTTTAAGTCTATACTTATCTGGGCGAGTCCAGGGACACCTTTCACTCTGTGTGCACCACCATATTTCATTCATTCCTCCTTTTTCTTCATTATATCATACCGTCAAATAGCATAATTTTGATTTTTGTAGGAAAGTGTGATATAATAGGTCGACAAATAAATTAATCATCTATCCCTAAAAACTTATCGACAGACCATTCTCTCCGATCTATCTAAGGTTATAGGGAAGAAAGGAATCATAATGCCAGAAGCAAAAAAACAGGAAGGTCTCAAGATTCGCATCCGTTTGAAGGCCTATGATCATCGCGTGATCGACCAAAGTGCCAAGCAGATCGTTGATACTGCAATCAGGACCGGCGCTACTATTAGTGGCCCAATCCCTCTACCAACTAAGCGTTCAACTTTCACCGTAGTGAAATCTCCTCACGTCTATAAGACTGGAGGTGAGGCCTTCGAAATGAAAGTCCACAAGCGCTTGATCGATATTTCGAACGCTACACCGAAGACAATTGAAAGTCTACAAAATCTTTCTTTGCCTGCCGGTGTAGATGCCGAAATCAAGATGTAATCTGATCAAAGATAAAATCCCCGAACTACCGTTCGGGGATTTTGGTTTATCTCTCATCGTGTGCTAATTGCTGTGAAACAGCTGCCTCAAGCGTCCCATCAGGTCTTTTATGTACGTAGACTGCATAGTTTCGTACACCGACGAATCCGACAATCAACTCGTCTGAGATGTTGGAACCTAAAACAATATTGTTCCTAGCACCAAATGAAAAGTCGTCAGTGAGGAAGTCTTCGTGCTGAATATAATCCTCGGCTAAGGCTTTGATACGTTGACTTTCGTCTAGCTTTGCAACTACTACAATAGGTTTTTCGTTAATGGTGGTAAAGACTACAGCATCGTCTTTTGCACCAGTTACGCGAAGCTCCATGCCGTCAGCTGCATAAAGTAAGCTGCGGCGACAATCTACACGTTCAAATTTACCTGGGCCTAGGCTAGCATTTTTATGATTGGGTGTTTTCTTACTGATCTCGTAGAGAGATTTCAGAGTTCCACAATCGTGCCATTCAAAGTTACCGACTGCAATCTTGAGTTTGCCAAGCTTAGACATTAGCTCATCGGTTCCCATACCTCTTATCTCACGCTTATCAATAGCATTTAGTAGAGTAGTAGCCTTCCAAACATTGATGCCGGTATTACAGGCGGAATTGCCTTGACGCATAATGCGATCAGCTTCTCTGAGGTTCGGTTTTTCAACAAAACCGGTTACAGTGTAACAACCTTTGTCGGAATCCTCGTAAAGGGCGTGCCCGCATCCGGTCGCAGTAACCAGATCATTGACTTTAACGCCAACAATTACAGGATTATTATTATTTGCTTCATCGACAGCAGCCTTAATGGTGTAATCAAACTCATCGTCATCAGCAGCAATATATTGATCCGATGGAGTATTGATAACTATAGCATCTGGATCGTGCTGATAGGCGAACTCCGTTGCTTTATACATGGCGGCCGCATATCCAAGATTTGGGTCAATCTGGTAAATATTCTGCGATAATATGCCTCTAGGCAACGTCTGCTTTTTGGCGAGTTTGGTCTGATTATCACTAGTAGTGACCACAATGAATTGGCTTGGTTTAATACCTAGACTGGTAAAATTCTTAATTGCCGCCTGGATAAACGTATTCTCTCTATCAAGCTGACAGAACTGTTTAGGTCTGTCTGTATGACTAATAGGGAAAAGACGTGTACCCTGACCACCAGCGATAACCGCTACCCATAAGTGTTTGTTGTCCATCTGAAACCACCTCCTAGAAAATGACAACATTTGAGAAATAAACTATGTTTTAAAGTGCTGAAAATAGCCCGAAACTGGGGCTATATTAATATTATATCACACTTTCGTAAAAAATGCAAGATGTGGTATAATTGGTGCTATGAGTGTTGCTAGTTTTAAGAAACGCTTTTATTTCGTAGTGGCTCGCTATTTTCAGTATTTTGCAAATATCGTCCTAAAAAGGTGGAATCCTAGGGTGATAGCCGTGACCGGTTCGGCTGGTAAGACCACAATGATGATGATGTTAGAGCATGAAATTGGAAAAAAGGCTCATTTTTCGCATGACGCAAATTCGGCTTTTGGTGTTCCATTTGATATCTTAGGCCTCAAAGGCGTTAGGGGCTCTAAATTGCGCTGGGCTTGGCTTCTAGCTGTAACCCCTTTTAAGGCGTTATTCACTTGGCGTCGTAAAGAGTTTTACGTGGTAGAAATCGATGGTGAACGTCCACACGAAGCAGAATTTTTGGCCGAATGGCTAAAGCCAGAAGTGACCATCTGGGTATCGATCGGCTTATCGCATGCTGTACAGTTTGAAAAAGAAGTTGAAGCCGGTAAATTTAGCGATGTAGGTGAGGCGATTGCGGCTGAATTCGCTAATCTGCCATTTAATACTTCAAAACGTGTTTATATTGATGCCGATTCCAAAGTAATGGTAGAAGCTACCAAAGGCGTCAACGCCAAAGTAATTCCAATCAAGAAATCTTTACTCAAAAAATATGTAGTATATCCTAATTCTACTGATTTTACCTATGGAGACACAACTTTTCATTTTGATCACCCTGAGCCTAAAGATATTGCATTTAACCTCTTCGTGATACGAGATTTGATGAAATATCTGAAACTAAAATACAATCCAGATTTTTCAGGACTTGAAATTGCGCCAGGTAGATGTTCTTACTTTGAAGGCAAAAAGGGAATCGACATTGTTGATAGTAGTTATAACGCCCACATGATCTCAATGACTTCGGTATTAGATATGGCAAAACGTATGCATGCCGAACATAAATGGTTGGTGATCGGTGATATAGTCGATCAAGGTTCGATGACCGAGAAAGAACATATTCGTCTAGCAAAATTGATTGCCGACGTTAAGCCCGAAAAAGTGATCCTAGTGGGACGTCGTACTAAGCAATTCACTGCGCCCGAATTAAAGAAGCTTGGCGTTTCGGCTGTTGCGACGACCGATCCACGTAAAGCTCTAGAATATATCGAAAAGCGAATTCGTGGACGAGAGACTTTAATTTTTAAGGGCAGTCAATATCTTGAATGGATAATCGAGAAGCTACTCGCAAATCCTAAAGATGCAAAGAAATTATGTCGTCGCGAAAAAGCGGCTGTGCAACGACGTAAGAGTTGGGGGTTGGATTCGTGATAATATTATTTAGGCGCGGAATAATCAAAAGAGGAGGGCTCAATGGCTGATCTCTATATCATTCACGGATGGACTTACACGGTAGAGCCGTGGAAGCAGACCATCGATTTATTAAGGGAAAGGGGGCTGAGCGTCAAAATGTTGCACGTGCCAGGATTGACCGAGGATTCCACCAAAGAATTTACTATCGAAGATTATGTGAAATGGGCCAATAAAGAAATCCCTGATGGAGCGATAGCTTTAGGCCATTCAAATGGTGGCAGAATCCTACTAAATCTTTGCTCCCAGAATCCCGATAAACTTAAATATTTAATCCTACTAGACGCGGCCGGTATTTATGAGCCTTCAGTTAAAAAACGTATGGTCGAAAGAATTGCCAAAATCGGTAAACCTCTTAAAAAAATCCCACTTATTGATAAAGCTTTTCATAGAATTACAGGCTCCACAGATTATTCCAAGGCGCCTGAAAATATGAAAAAGACTCTGTCCAATATGCTTGAGTCAGACAAAAAACTGGATTTTTCTAAAGTCGAAACTAAGACCTTTATTTTATGGGGCAAAAAAGACACTACTACTCCGCCGCGCCAAGCAACTATGATGTATGAGAAACTACCAAACGCAGAATTAAAGTTTTATGCTAATTGGACTCATGCACCTTATATTTCAAGTCCTGATGAATTAGCTAGAGCACTAGCGACTTTAGTGGAAAGGCTAAAAAAGTGAGACAATATTTCCTTGGTATGGCTGCAGAGTATAACTTTCGAAGGATTTTGAAGCATACTTTTGCACGAGGAAGAGAAATTGATTGTAGTAGGTTGCGTCAATTTTTGGCATCAAAGTATGGTGGCGAGACTATGCTTTGCAAAAATGGGCGCTCGGCTTTGGCCTTAGCTTTAAAAGCTTATTTTGAACCAGGTGACGCTGTGATCATTAATGGCTTTACTTGTTATGCGGTCTACGAGGCGGTTAAAGCCGCTAAATTGATTCCCATATTTGCTGACATCTCTAAGGATGATTTAAATTTTGAGATGAAAAAGTTTGATACCCTACTTCCTAAAAAACCTAAAGGCATTATCGTTCAAAATAGTCTTGGTAATCCGGTAGACATTGTTGCGATAGAAAAGTTGACCAAAAAATATGATCTAATGCTGATTGAAGACATGGCGCATTGCGTAGGAGTAAAATATTCCGATGGACGAGAGTGCGGCACCGTTGGTATAGCAGCAGCTTTTTCTTTCGGTAAAGATAAAGTGATCGATACGATCTCCGGTGGTGCAGTCACCTTTCGTGTTCCTGTTAAGCACCGAATTGAAGCGCCTAATGTTACTCCGAAAAAGTCCGACCATTTAAGAGCGAGGTTCTACCCGTTATTTGGGGGAATCTGTCGTGGGTTAACGCAAATTCATTTAGGCGGACTGTTAATGAGGTTTCTGGTGGCGATCCATTGGGTAGAAAAATCTGCCGATAATCGGCTTGACTTAAAGCGAAGAATTAGTAAATTTGAGGCTAAATTGGCACTTGAACAATTTAAGGCCCTTGGTAGAGCCGACGAATCTCCAATCCGTAGATTTTATCTAGTTAATAATCGTGAAGAAGTTTTAAAACAACTGGCTTACGCTGGTTACCATTTTGATGGGCTTTGGTATAAGCAACCAGTCTCGCCAGAACGATATTATAAAAAGATACATTTTCCAGAAGAAACATGCCCGAATTCGGTCTACGTCGCCAAGCATATCATTAATTTCCCCAATTATTATAGTAAGAGTGATTTAGAATCCGCAATGAGAATCATTAAACCATTTTTAGTAGAGGAGGACCAATGGGTTGGAAAGACATCATGAAAAAATATCCTGAAGCAAACTTTTTACAGTCACCTGCTTATGGTAAGATGAATGAGATTCTGGGTTACAAGGTATTTTCGGAAGATTTTAACAACAAAGGCTGGGCTTTGATGATTGTGCGAGACGCCAAGCGAGGGCGCTATCTAGAAATTCCATGTGGACCTTTAATTGATTGGAATAATAAAGGAACAGTTCAAGCTGTTTTTAAAAAAATCGAAGAGATTGCGAAACGCGAAAAATGCGTATTTGTGCGAGTAAGGCCTCAGCTTTTAGCTAATCGTAAGAATTTACAGATTTTGGCAGATTTGGGCCTCAAAAAATCGCCGATGCATCTAGCGGCAGAACATACTGTTTTAATTGATTTAACAAAAACTGAAGATGAATTGCTGGCTAATATGCGTCGCCAGACTCGTTATGATGTTAGACGTGCTAGCAAATTAGGTATTACTGTCACAAAAAGCCAATCAGAACAGATTTTTAAGGATTTTCACAAAGTCCAAGATGAGACCGCCAAGAGGCAGAATTTTATTCCACCAGATCTAAAGACTTTATTGGCGGAACGAGAAGCATTTGGCGATAATATCACGATCTATACGGCTAAGTCTGCAGAGGGCGAGGCGATTGCTTATGGTTTGGTAATCCGCAACGAACACGAAGGTGATTATTATGAGGCGGCGTCAACGCTATTAAATCGCAAGTTACCAGGCGCGCATGCGTTATTATGGCAGGCGATGCGCGACTTAAAGGCGGCAGGTTGCGAAAGATTCAATCTGTGGGGAATTGCGCCAGCTGGACAACCTAATCATCGTTATGCCGGAGTGACAACTTTTAAAACTGGTTTTGGTGGCGATATCGTTGAATACGTCCCAGCCCATGATTTAATCATCTCAAAAGTTGGCTACCTCAAGGATTATGTCGTAGAAACTGCACGCAAGAAAAGGAGACATTTATGAATAAAAAAGAAGTACCATCGCATCTCGGGCCGCGTCGCTCGCGCCAGTCACCACGGGGTTCGCGCACTATGTCTCGCGCCACCGCACTCCGAAATACCCGCGAATGTGATGAAGCTTTCTTTATCGCAGACGCCACAAATCGTATTGCATGGGATTCATTTATAAAATCTCATGAAGAATCAAATTTTTTGCAATCATGGGATTTTTATGAATTTCACCTGGCTCGTGGCAAAAAGATCGTGAGACGGATAGTGATGAAAAATGATGAGATTATTGGCGCTTATGCTGGCGTAGTGGAAACTGCTAAACGTGGTCGTTATATGGCGATTGCTGGCGGGCCAATCTTAAACTGGGATAATCAAGAGCTCGTAAATGCTGTTTTTGACGATATTTACAAGCAGGGTAAAAAAGAAGCTTGTGTATTTATAAGAATACGTCCACAATTACCTTTATCGGATAGCTCTCTGGAGCTAATGAAAAAACTTGGATTGAAACCAGCACCGATGTATCTATCGGTAGAGTATGCGGGGATTTTAGATTTAAAAAAGACTGAGGAGGAGATTTTGGCGGGCGCCTCGCAAGGATTTCGTCGCAAATTGCGCAAAGCCGCCAAAAATGATATTGAGGTTACTGCCGATACGACTGACGAATCGATTAACGAATTCTGTAAACTTGAGAAAAAACATGCTGAAAGACAAAAATATGTGGCATTTTCAGGAAACTTTTTAAAGAAACAATTTGAGGCTTTTCGTGCGGGTAAAGAGATCCTAATCTATACTGCTAAAAAAGATGGTGAGATTTTGGCGCAGAATTTTATGATATTCTATGGACCAGAAGCAAGCTATCATTATGGAGTTTCTTCTGAACTGGGCACAAAATACTCTGCTGCACCGCTTCTACATATGAGAGCGATGGAGGAGGCAAGAAAGCGCGGTTGTATCCGCTATAATCTATGGGGGATTGTTGGTCTAGAGGAAAAGTCGCATCGTTTTTATGGCGTATCGGAATTTAAACGTTCATTTGGATGCGAAGAGCTTAAATACACTCCAGCACATGATTTAATTCTAAAACCAGCCAAATACCAGGTTACAAAACTCGTAGAAACAGCCCGTAAAAAGAAACGACACGTTTAATCAATATGTGCTATAATTAGCATAAGTAATATAAGGAAAATTATGGCAAAGATTAATCGTGATTTTATTGACAAGCATTGGTCAGTATTTTTGTTCCGCGGTGGTTTAGCGGCGGCATTCGGGTGCTATGCACTTTTTGCAGGACTAACTGATTTTAATAATGCGATCTCCGTGATCAGTGTCCTACTACTACTCATGGGTATCGTAGACGCAGTAGGTGCATTGTTTTCCTCTACTAAAAAACATGGCTGGTTTAATGCCGTAATTGACGCTGCAATCGATGTAGCTGCGGCGTTGACTCTACTATTTTCCGCCAACAATATCACTAACGTAGTAATCATTATCTCTGTCTACACCATTCTTTCTGGTGTTATAGATATTATCCATGGATTTCTATCCACTATTGATCCAACTGATCGTTTCATCCGAATCCTTGCTGGTATATCCGGTTGTGTCATCGGTTTAGTGATTTTTAATGCTGGAGGCTTTGAAATTACTACCTTTATTCGCTTCTTCGGCGCTTATATGTTGATTGTTGGTGCTACCAGTCTAATCTATGGCGTGCATAATCGTTCGCAAGAGATTGAAGAAAAAGAAGCGCGGACTCTTGCTCGCAAGAAAAAGAAATCCACGAGCAAAAAGCGCTCTAGTAAAAGATAATAAAAAGGCGAATCAATAAGACAATAAAAGCATGCTTTACAAATAAAAAAGTGTGCTTTTATGTTATAATTATGTTTTAAGGAGGAGAATGAAAGCTATCATTACAGATGCGGGGTTTGCGAGCCGCTATTTACCTATCACTAAGACCATTCCGAAGGCCATGATTCCAATTGGCGCAAAGCCAGTCATGCAATTATGTGTGGAGGAATGCGTGGAGGCTGGGATTGATGAGATTATCATCGTTGCCACTCCTAATACAAAATCAAAAGAGATCTACGAGGATTATTTTCACAATCCTTCAGAAAACGTCAAAGCATTACTAGAAAAACAAGGCAAGTCCGAAAGGTTTAAACCAGTTGAAGAAGTATTGAATTTTCCAAAGATTACCGTAATTGAGCAGGATCCTTCGTTGCCATATGGTAACGGTTCACCAATTGTTTCAGCAAAGAAATTTGTCGAAAATGAAGAATCATTCGTGGTGCTTTATAGTGACGATTTAATTTTGGGTGAAGGCGATGTAAAAACTTTGATCGAAAAGCACAAAGAACACCCCCAAGCTAAAGCAGTCATTGCTACTCAGGAAATGCCTGAAGCAGTCTGGCACAAGTTTGGCATGGTTGCCTTAAAAGAAAATGGCACCCTAAGCCATATTGTTGAAAAACCTAAAACGCCAGATTTGTCGCCAAGTAATCTAACTTCCTACGGGCGTTATTTACTCACTCCAGAAGTTTTTGACTACCTAGTTCCATCCAATACTGGGCTTGATGGTGAACTTTGGACCGTTGATGCAATCACAAAACTAGCCGAGCATGGCGACGTATTAGTCGCGCACAGTAAAGGTAAGTGGATTACCACCGGCGACCCAAAGAATTACTTTATGGCACACCTAGAATACGTAATGAGCCATACGGATTATGCAGAAGATGTCAAAAAATTCATTGAAGGTGTATAATTAATAACATAAGGAGGAACCCATAAATGAATGTAGCAGAATGGATAATCGTGGCAATACTGAGCACAACGCTTTTGTTGTTACTGATTTTAGCGATTATTTTGATGTTTAAATTGATTGATCTAAGTAAAGAGATCAAAAAGGTTATTATAGAAAGTCAAGATATCGCCAAGAACACTAATGGTATTGTGGCAAATGTAAAGGGCATGACCTCCTTTGGTGGGACAATCGAATCGTTTATTGATAAATATGTGACTCCTAAGCTCAAGGAGAAAATGAAAGAAGCTAAAGCCAAAGAAAGGAGCGAGAATGGCGGAAAAAAATAAAAGCGGCGCTGGAAAGTTTTTCCTAGGTGCAGCACTCGGCGCTCTGGTGGGAGCGGTAGCTGGAAAGTTCATCAAGACTAACGAAGACGAAAAATGTAGTTGTGGTTGCGAAGATTGCGATTGCGACGAAGATTGCGATTGCGGGTGTCATAAAAAAGGAGAGGCAAAAGAAATTGTCGAAGAAAAGATTGAAGAAATTGCAAAGGTCGTTGAAGAGAAGGCTGATGAGGCTAAAAAAGTAGTTGCGGAGAAAGTAGAGAAAGAACCGGCAAAAGAAGCCACAAAGAAGGCGACTTCAAAAAAACCCGCAGCAAAGAAAACTAGCGAGAAGAAATGAAATTAAAGCCAAGTGATTTTGTTCACTTGCATAACCATACACACTATTCGTTGTTGGATGGTTTAACTAAGGTGCCCGAATTAGTTAAGTATGTCAAAGACCAAGGCATGGAGGCTGTAGCCGTAACCGATCATGGCACGATGTCTGGCTTAGTTGAACTATATAAAGAGTGTAACGCAGCCGGGATTAAACCTCTGCTAGGTTTGGAGGCATATGTGGCTGCTCGTAAAATGACCGATAAGGACCCGGCGCACGATAAGCAAAGATTTCATATTACCCTAATCGCAATGAATAATAAAGGGTTCGAGAACCTTTGTCGCATCATGTCCAATGCCGAAGAACACGGTAAATACTATAAGCCACGCACTGATCATGATGAACTAAAAAAATACAATGAAGGAATTATCTGCCTGTCTGGTTGTATGGGCTCAGAGATCTCAGAAGCGATCAGGGCTGACGATGATGAGCGTGCGTTAGAATTAATCGATTGGTATCGCAATGTCTTTAAAGATAGATTCTATTTAGAGATGCAAGATCATGGGCATCCAAAATCCAGCACACACTCCGAAGAACAGAAAAAAGTCAACGATTGGCATATGGCACACGCTAAGGAACTTGGCCTACCATTAGTAGTAACTTGTGACGCACATTACCTAAACCATGAAGACCAAGATGCCCATGAGGTTCTACTCTGTATTGGTACTGCAGCGAATTTGTCTGATACGAACCGAATGACTTTGAAGGATTATGACTTACATGTGATATCGCCTGATGAGATTATCGAACACTGGCAAGACACTTGTCCAGAAGCTGTGTTGAATACAAAAAAGATTGCCGAACGTTGCGATGTTGATTTGCAACTGGGTCGCATCCTGATTCCAAAATTTCCGGTACCAGACGGTGAAGATGAAAAATCTTATTTAGATAAGCTAGTCTTTCAGGGATTAGTCTATCGTTATGCTGGTAAAAAACTAGAGGAGACAGTCGATCTAAGCGTAGAAAAATGTCGCAAGCTCCTAGAGAAAGTCGACGCTGAACGTGACGAAGAACACAAGGTCTTACCGCGGATCGATTACGAATTGTCCGTTGTTGATAAAATGGGTTACAATGGCTATTTCTTAATCGTGCAAGATTTTATTAACTGGGGTAAATCGCAACGCATTGTTTATGGTCCAGGTCGAGGTTCGGCGGCTGGCTCAATTCTGGCCTACGCCTTACGCATCACCGAACTTGACCCATTAAAATACGATCTACTCTTTGAAAGATTTTTAAACCCAGACCGCATTAGTATGCCGGATATCGATACTGATATCCAGGACACTAGGCGTGACGAAGTGATTCAATATTGTTCAGACAAATACGGTTTTGACCGAGTATCGAATATTGCAACTTTTGGTAAGATGATGGCTAAAAACGCCGTTCGTGATGTGGCTCGCGTACTAGAGGTACCATATGCCGAAGCAGATAGACTAGCGAAGATGGTTCCCGACCCCGTACAAGGTCATCACGTACATTTAGCTGACGCAATTAAAGAAGTGCCTGATCTTAAGCAAGAGTACGAAACTAATCCTACTTCAAAAGAGGTGATCGATTTTGCCTCACGTCTTGAAGGCACGATTCGTAATCATGGTGTACATGCCTGTGGTGTGATCATTGCACCAGACGATTTAGTAAAATTCCTCCCGCTTGAAGTATCAGCCAAAGGTCCGATTGCGGCGCAATTCCCGATGGGGCAGGTCGAAGAGCTTGGCCTACTAAAGATGGACTTTTTAGGTCTTTCTAACTTATCCGTGATCAATAATGCCCTTAGGATGATCCGTAAAGTCTACCATAATGATATAGATTTATCATCTTTGCCGTTAGATGATCCAGAGACTTATGCTCTCTTACAGCGCGCAGAAACTACTGGTGTCTTCCAGCTAGAATCGGCCGGCATGAAACGCTACCTACGAGACTTGAAAGCTTCTACTTTTGAAGACATTATCGCGATGGTGGCACTCTATCGTCCTGGACCAATGCAGTTTATTGATTCATTTATTAAACGTAAACACGGCGAAGAACCGATTACGTATTTACATCCTGGACTCGAGAATGCTCTAAAAAATACTTATGGAATCTTAATCTACCAGGAACAATTCATGCAGATCTCAAGAACTTGGTGTGGGTTCACGGGCGGTCAAGCAGATACGTTACGCAAGGCAGTGGGGAAGAAGAAAATTGATTTAATGAAGAAGGTCAAACCTGAATTTATCGAAGGAGCAATCAAGGTTGGCGGAGCAACACGTGAGATTGCAGAGACTTTTTGGAATCAACTATTAGAATTCGCTAATTACTGCTTCAACAAGTCGCATGCAGCGTGTTATGCCTTGATTGCTTATTGGACGGCTTATCTCAAAGCGCATTACCCGGACGCCTTTATGGCAGCATTAATGACTGCTGATATGCGCTGGACAGACAGACTGGCGATTGAAATTTCTGAATGTAAACGAATGGGGTTAAAGGTGCTCGGTCCAGATATCAATCAGTCTTATGGTGATTTTGGTATTGTGGGAGGCGAAAAAACTATTCGCTTTGGTCTATCTGGTATTAAAAATATGGGCAAATCTTTAGTCGAAGAAATTGTGATTCCAGAACGCGACAAAAATGGTCCATTCAAGTCAATCTGTGATTTTGCCAAACGAGTTGATTCGACTAAGTTTAATAAAAAATCCTGGGAAGCCGCAATCAAAACTGGTGCGTTTGATAGGTTTGGCAATACAAGATCAGACTTACTATTCAATCTTGAGGCAGTGCAGGCCTATGGAGCTAAGATTCAAAAAGATGTCGGCTCTGGCCAAACGGATTTGTTCGGCATGATGGGCGAGGCTGGCGCAATCCCGGAAGTCGAAATTAAGCCGGCGCCAGTTCAGCATCCAGAAAAAGAACAACTCTTATGGGAAAGAGACCTGATGGGATTATACTTATCTGCACACCCTTTAGATAAATACGATACATATTTTGAAGAACAAACTCATCCAATGTCTCTAATCACTGCCGAGAACGATGGCAAGATGGTGACTATTGGCGGGATCATCACTGCCGTACGTACAACCTTAACTAAAAAAGGCGACAAGATGGCGTTCGTAAAAATCGAAAACAAGACCGACGAGACTGAATTTATCGTTTTTCCGACTGTGTTTGCTGAGTTTGGAGCTAAATTAGAGATTGATAATGTAGTGAGGGTTAAAGGTCGTGTTAATGGTCGCGACCGAGATGGTAATGTTACTTCTGATGTCAAAATCTTGGCAGAGCAGATTGAATTAGTTTCCGACAGTATGCTTGAAAGTTATGTTTCTACTGGTACAAAATTAGCAGCACCGAGCTTAGCTCCAGGCAATAAACGCGGTGGTCGTTCTTCGGCAGAAAGAGTCTACAATGGTCGAAGACCTACGCCCAAGATTGAAGATACGCCACGCGTATTGAAAGAACCGCCTAAAGACCCCCGAAAAGAAAGACTTTATATTTTAATTACCGATCCTAGTGATACGGAGACCTTATCGGCGATTCGTAGATTGGCTGATATAAATTTGGGGATGCAAGAAGTTGTATTGGTCCTAAGAGAAGGGGAAGCCAAACGTCCGCTTCGTATGCCATTCAAAGTTGAAGTTTCGGATGATCTATTATCTAGGCTTCGTGAGCTAGTCGGGGAAGACAACGTTAAAGTCTGCTAAAATATTCCGGAAATTGTTCGGTATTTGTTCGGAAAACGCTAGATATAGCGTATATGCATTATATATAGCACGCCATATCTAGCGTATGCGGATTACTATATACTATATGTTATAGTCGCAATCTCCTGGGACAGATGTCAATATGGTATAATTAGGGCATGAAAAAGAAAAAGGTGTCAGATTTGGTCACAATCAATCGTAAAGCCAGGTATGATTATGTGCTTGGTGACGAATTGACAGTAGGTATGGTTTTAGCTGGCCCCGAGGTTCGCTCCATTCGTGATCACCATGTGCAGCTGAAAGGTTCTTTCGTAACGATTCGTAATAATGAATTATGGCTTAACAATCTGACGCTTGGTGCAGAGACCGCTCGCAATATCAAACTCCTAGCCACTAAAAAACAGATCAGTGCCCTGGAGCGTGAGAAGGTCGCCGGCTCAACTATTGTTCCGGTCAAACTGTTGGGTGGCTCTAGACATATCAAACTAGTCATCGCTGTTGGCAAAGGCAAGAAAAAGTATGATAAGCGTGAAGCTATCAAAAAACGCGATATTGAGAGGGGGCGCTACGCATGAAGATTTACTCTTGGAATGTAAACGGACTGCGTGCCGTATTAAAGAAAGGTGCATTGCAGGCTTTAATTAGATCAGAAAATCCTGACATCATTTGCGTCCAAGAGACCAAAGCTAAGCAAGGCCAAGCGGAAATTGATTTTCCCGAGTATGAAGAGATTTGGAATTCAGCTGAACGTGCGGGTTATTCTGGCACAGCAGTTTTTACTAAGATCAAACCTTTGTCGGTGCGTTATGATCTGCCAACTGAACAAGCCTTTGCTGATAACTTTGGTGACCCACTCACTGAAGGACGCGTACTGACGATAGAATTTGAGGAATTCTTTTTAGTCAATGTATATACGCCTAATTCTAAAAATGAATTGGAGCGTCTGTCGCTACGTGAAAAACTTTGGGATCCTGAATTTTTGCGGTATCTAAAAACACTAGAAAAAGTTAAACCAGTGGTGGCGTGCGGAGATTTTAATGCCGCACATGAGGAGATTGATATAGCAAGGCCAAAAACCAATCATCACTCAGCTGGCTTTACGAATGAAGAAAGACAAGGAATCACTAATTTAATTGCTGCCGGATTTATCGATTCTTTCCGTTTTTTGAACCCGGAAGCAGTACGTTATACTTGGTGGAGTCATTGGGGTCAAGCAAGAGCTAACAATGTAGGTTGGCGAATCGACTACTTCTTTCTGTCTAGGAGCTTAGAATCAAATCTAAAATCGGCAGAGATTCACGAGGATGTGCTGGGCTCAGATCATTGCCCAGTATCGATCGAATTGGAGTTTTGATGGATTATTTTGAAAAGATAGAAAAGAATTCTTATGCCGACTTAAAATGGAATATTCCAGAACGCAAGCAAGGGAGCATTAATATGGTTGGTGGAAGTTCTGGAAATTTTCGCACTGAGATTAAGATTGCAGAATTTTTGAGCAAAGAGTATCCTATACAAACTGTCAATCTAGTATTGCCAGATGCATTAAAAAATAAATTACCACCGTTACCGAATTTCATCTTTGCACCTTCAACCGAATCGGGAGCTTTTGCGGAAAGTCAAACATTACATGATGTGTTTAATAAGGCAGATTTTAATCTACTGTTGGGTGATTTGTCAAAAAACTCAATTACCGGTAAAGCTATAGCCAGCGCATGCGCTTCTGCAGAGAAGATGACACTGATCACACGTGATGCGGTGGATTTGATCGCGGATAATTGTAATGACAGATTACTAATGAATGAGAGCCTGGTATTTTTTGCTTCAGTGGCGCAACTACAGAAGTTACTACGCGCAGTTTATTATCCTAAAATGCTCTTAATGTCGCAATCTTTAGTGCAGATATCAGAAGTATTACATAAATTCACTTTAAGTTACCCAACCTCGGTTATAACTTTACATAATGGACAACTACTGGTAGCACATAGTGGCCTTGTAAAGGCTGTACCACTAGAAAAGACTGCCTACTCGCCAATTAGTGTTTGGAGTGGTGAACTGGCCGCCAAAATCGTGGCGATGAATCTATATAATCCGAATAGTTTAATTGAAGCGACGGTTGGGGCGAGTTTTGATTAAAAAAAGAAGCTGAAGGTATCATTATTTAAAAACAATTGCGAGTTAGTTCGCAAGCACAAAACATATTGACGATATATTGTCCTCATAAACAATATCTAAAAACTCTAGTGATTTTTTTTGGAAGCGGTGTCTAGACGTTTTTCAATATCGACTGCATCGCGGGAAATATTTTGACGGCGTTGACGCAGGAAAAACCACGCAAAGACAAAGATCGAACAACCAAACGCGAATAGCCCATACTTAATCGCTTCGGGCCAACTTGTAGCTAATAGAATGATCAAGTTTACGATACCGATGCACAGTGTATAAATATAGCGTCTTGTCAATATAATTACTTTGGCAACTGGGAAATTACGCCTTAGTAAACACTTTTTAGTACAGTCGTCAGGATGACCAAATAGTTTACCATATACGAGCAGGTCTACGCTGATGGATGAAATGAGTTCATAGATCAGAATCGCCAAACCGACTGGCTGATTGATCTGAAGCATTACAAAAATAACTTGAAAACCTGCCAAAGCCACGTCAGAGACCATGTCAAACTTAGCCGCATATTTGCGATACCTAGGAATTTTATTTTTAGGGAATGGCCATTTACGCGCACAGGTTCCATCAAAGGCATCTGTAAGTTCTGCAATCACAAACAAAATAAATACACTTTCGGGCGAACCGCCAGTAAGAGCTAGGATGAAGATCGTAATTGCTAGAATAAATCTCGTTAACGTCAGCAAGTCGGCCAAATATCTCATAAAATTATTATATCAAAGACTTAAAAATCTTTTCTAGTTTTTTAATGCGATTGCTGATCAGAATCTCTTCACGGTGATCTAGCATAACTTTCGACATCTTTTCGATCTTTTCAGGGTGTTTTAAGAGATTATTGAGAGACTTAGCCATTTCGGCGGAACTTTCAGTCTTTGACATAATATAGCTACCAGATGGCACTACTTCTCGCATATCCGGGTCGCAGAAAAATACTGGTACGCCTGCTGCTTCAGCTTCGATTAAGGTCATACCGAATGTATCAAAATTATATGAAACTAAAACATCTAGATGGGAATTCATGATTGCTTCCTGCACTGTTTCAAAACTAGCATTGCCATGAAAGATGACATTTAAATGATGTCTTCTAGCGAAGCGCTTGGCACGAAAATAGTCACCGCCACCGCCATAAACATCAAGACGAAACTTGCCCTGCACGTCTTTAAGGGCGCGCAAGAAAGGCATCATGCGCTTCTCGGCAGAAACACGAGAGTGCCAAACCATCCTCAGTTCTTCGTCTGTTTTTAGGGTTTTGATCTGAGGATTTTTGGGAAATTTTTCATCCGGAAAGCCATTCGGGAATACCCCAATCTTGCCAACCGTGCCATAATGTATTAATTTATCACGAAAATGTTTGGACGGAGTCAAGACTATATCAGCACAATTGGCATGGTTGACCATCACATTCCACATTTTGGCCTTAGCATAATTATCAGCATAATAATTATCGCGGTAAATCTTAACTTTGTGAGGTAAATACCAAGAATGGAACCAGTCTAGAAAAAATGCCACAACTGAACGAAAGCCAAATGGAATAATATTGGTTTCGCCCATATCTTCGCGACCGTGCATTACTTGGACGGATGGGATATTAAGTTTTTTGGCAAGACGAAGCGCCGCAATGGAACATCCGGCTTCATAATGGATATAATAGGTGTCAAAATCTTTAACTTCTGGATGTTCGGATTCAAGCCAGCGCTCGATGATCTTTGGTCGGCGCGAAACTGGCGTTAAAGGACGAAAACAATACCTGCAACTTGGCACTAGGAAAATGTTTTGTTTAGCAAGCCTGTCTAGTTCTCGCTTACTCCGAGGAAAACCAGTACTAAAAATATAGACCGTATGTCCATTTTTTTCTAGTGCAGTTTTTTGAGCGTTGATGGACGATACGATCCCTCCCGTTAAATCTAAATAGCAATCCGAAAAAATTGCAATTTTCATAATTTATATTTTATCACGTAGTATGATATAATCATAACATTAACAATTTAATATCAAGAAGGAGTGAGGGAACGGCCCTACGAACTCCTGCCAACCTACCTTTTGATGGCAAGGTGGTAATTCCGACCAGAAAGGAAAGATATGTTCTATCGAACCGCGGAGAGCGTTTCTCCGAAACACCCAGATAAACTATGCGACCGAATCAGTGATTCTATTCTGGATGCATATTTTGAAAAAGACCCTAATGCGCGTGTAGCTGCAGAAGCCTGCGGTGGACATGGTGTAGTTTTTGTAACCGGAGAGATCACTTCGACAGCCGACGATATTGATATCCCAGCTATCGTACATCGAATCGCTGGCGATGATGTTGAAGTCCACACTAAGATCGTCAAACAATCACCCGAAATCGCACAAGGCGTTGATACCGGCGGTGCAGGTGACCAGGGAATCATGATTGGTTTCGCCTGTGACGAGACACCAGAAATGTTACCACTTGAAGTGGTCTTGTCACGCCGCTTAAACCAATTTATTTACGGCAAACACGCTTTTGATGGCAAAACCCAAATCACCATCGCACCAGATGGCTCAATAGATTCGATCGTGGCAAGTTTTCAAAATGTACCACATGACGAGTTGGAATCTTTGGTTAAAGAGTTTATTAAAGAGAACCACCTAGAAGGAAAATTGGAGCTTCATATCAACCCAGCCGGAGACTGGAATCAAGGCGGATTTGATGCTGATACTGGGTTAACTGGACGTAAATTGATTGTGGATAATTATGGTCCGCGTGTAGCAATTGGTGGCGGCTGTTATTCCGGTAAGGATCCATCTAAGGTTGACCGCTCCGCAGCATACATGGCGCGCAGGATTGCGGTAGATTATCTACGCAAACGCAAAGCTCACGAAGTATTAGTGCGTCTTGCTTATGCCATTGGCTATGCTGAGCCATTAGAAAAAACTGTGATCATTGATGGCAAACCTGAAGAAATCGAAGGTTACGATTTGACTCCAAATGGTATTATTAAATATTTAGATTTAAAGCGACCAATCTACGCAAAAACGGCTGAGTACGGCCATTATGGCGAAGGTTTTGATTGGGATAAATAATAGTAGAGAAATCTTGGTATTATTCAATTCAAATCTGGTAGGTAATATGCATTACCTATCGAATATGATAATATTATTTAAACAGGAGGCGAAGCCCCATCTGGTAGTGCAAACACCGCCAAAAAACACTCCGTTTATTTGTGCTATAGGACCGGATAGAGCAACTTGCTGTTGTGGTAAAAAAATCGAGCGAAATGATAAAATACACGTCAAATAATAGATAAAGAGCCCTATGCTCTTTATTCTATTTTCTGGTGCGGTTTTATGATTTCACTAGAACTTAAAAATACCCCAGAAATCGAGAGGGTATTTAACAGTCATTTACAGGGGAAAAATGCCGAAAAATCGGCTTTATATTCCTCTTGGTGGGCGAGGAGGGACTTGAACCCTCACTGTATTGCTACAACCAGATTTTGAGTCTAGCGCGTCTACCAGTTCCGCCACTCGCCCAGTTCTGTATATTATATCATAAAGCGATTAATTGTGCTATAATTATCTTATGAATCCAGAAAACGGTGGGCAGTCTTCAAATGACCTACAGAGGCAGGCGGCAGCTGCATTGGCGAGAAAAAAAGTTCTCGCTGCTTATGCTGAATCGGCAAATAAAGCTGCCAAAGAAGCGAGGTCAAAAGAATCTTCAAGAATGAAAGACGAGCCCATCACTACAAGAATCGATTCCGAATCTTGGAAAAAATACCATTCAGCTTGGCAGGATTATTATCAGAGATATTATAGCGAATACTATTCTAAAGCCGCACAAAATTATGTTGCAAAAGAGCGCCTTAAAGACGCCAGAGAAAGAGCCGAAGAAGAAGAAATTCTAGGTTCATTGACTAAATCAAGCGCCAAGATAGATAAAAGAAACGGGCTCTCATTAGGTACGAGTTCCAGCGTAGAAACGACTGATAACTACCCAGACGAGGATGACATTAAGGAACGCTTGCGTCGTAGAATCCGTAAAAAAGCAACTGAAAGT
Source organism: uncultured Candidatus Saccharibacteria bacterium (assembly GCA_947165975.1). Taxonomy (GTDB): domain Bacteria; phylum Patescibacteriota; class Saccharimonadia; order Saccharimonadales; family Saccharimonadaceae; genus Nanosyncoccus. The sequence continues at coordinate 103,421 of CAMVCL010000001.1, forward strand.
GCCAAAAATACCCGTCGAAAACGTCATTTAATCCCGATACTAGCGGGAATTGCCGTAGTCTTGTTTATTTTATTCTTGCAGTATAATCGTTTGATTTTTGCACCAATCATGGCTTATGTGTCTCCTGGCAATGCACCAGCTTCACAGATTGATGCAATCGATCCTACCATCACACAGGAAGTTTCTCCTGATCCACGTTTGATCATTCCGAAGTTGAACGTAGATGTACCAGTGCATTTTGGGATAAAGTTGTCTGAAGTAATGCCAGCTATGAATAATGGTGTAGCACACTACCGTATCGCCGGCGCTAGTGCATACCCTGGAGAAATTGGCAACATAGTAATTACTGGCCACTCGGCAGGCGATGTTTATAGTTCTAACCCTTATAAATATATTTTTTCTGGGCTAGAACGATTAGAAGATGGTGACTCTATCTACGTTAATTATAATTCTAAACGTTATACTTATAGTGTGGTCAAGAAAGAAGTAGTTGAACCATCAAATGTCGCAGCCTTAGTAGTAGAAACAAATAAACCATTGCTCACCTTAGTTACTTGTACACCATTGGGGACTTCCAGATATCGTTTACTAGTAACGGCAGAACAGATTGCGCCAACCTATGAAACAGCCGAAGAGGCAGAACAATTTACCCCGTCAGAAGGCGAAGAGGCATTACCTTCCAACGAGCCTTCTTTCTTCGAGGGAATCTGGAATTGGATGACAGGGAATTAACTAGTGTTCAATTAACCATTCACGTATTAATTGATCATCACTAAAATAATATAACCATTTATTATCAGTAATACTGACCGGAAAATGACTGGAAACGTTTTTGGCTATAACGCGACGATTATATCCATCAAAATCATAGACAATCAATTCTCCTTCGTTAACCACATATAACATGTCATTATCTATCCAACCAAAGTTTTCGTTTTCAGTATTCCATTCTTTTACTAAATCTGCTTCCATATCCAAAACCGCAATATGGTTACCAGAGTTCATGAAGATGTATTCTCCATCATGTCCGACTTTTGCTCTGGTTGGACTAAAAGGCAAATCGTGTTTCTTGATTTCGTCGTAGTCGTCTTTTAGATGTGTGATTATTTGGTTGCTATCTACTACAGAAATGTATTTTTGATCATAGAATTTACTAATGAGCACCATACAGGGTGATTCGATTGTTTCTAATTCAGTGATTTTACTGTCACCAACTTTAAGATATCCGATGTAGTACTTTTTGGCAGAATCTTCACCACTAGATTTTTGGGCGGTAAAAACTACCTCGTTATTATAATGATCGAAATAGATTACATTTTCTACTAGTACCGCCGAGATGAGCCGTCCTGGAATATCAATTTTGTGAAGGTTGCCGTTTCTTATACCGAGCAAAGTACTAGAGGAATTGTCGAGAATCTTTACTTCGCTAAAGTCAGCATCAAACTCCTTAGTGAGATTAATGCTTTTGTCGATGTGACGGACATCAATCAATACCCATTCTACCTTGCTGTCTTGTTTAGTTTTTATCAGTACGTGACTAGCGTCATAGTCCCAATCAGCTTCTAGAATTTCCCCCTTGAATATGCCGGAGCTGGAGTCGCTGGTCAAGGTCACGTTAGAAAAGTATTTAGAGATATCGAGAGTTTGTTTTTCGAGTTTTTCAGAGTTTAGATTTAAATATGTCCATTTATTTGTGTTATTGGTGATAAGCATGGAATTATGGTTGGAAGAGACTACTGCTTTAACACTACCCGTAGTAGATAGTATTTTCTCACGATCACGTTCTTGCAGAAATAGACGAGGATAATGGATGCGGTACAGTAAGCCCTCTTTTATGTCGATAGTCTTAGTCCAAGAATCATAACCATCTCTGGAAACGGTGATAGTATGCTCTCCGCTTGGTAAAACCTTAGAAGTATTTGTTCGTTGTAGCCAAGAACTATCGCCATCAATCGCTACTTCAGCGCCCGTAGGCGTAGATGATATCTGTAGCATTCCTTGACGTTGAACTTCGAAATCTGAATTTATCCAATAGCCAGACACTATAAAAGCTAAGACTGTTACAGTGACGATCACTGCTAAAACCATGATTACTTCGGATACGATAATCCTGAGACTTTGTCGTCTTTTCTGTTTTTCTGAATCCATAATATTTAGATTATATAAAATATTTAGAGACTAACTCTATATATTATATTATATCACATACATTTAAATTTTAGCTCTTGCGTTTTAGAATAAAGCAGTGTATGATTGATATAAGAATAAGCGAGGTATTAAATGCAAAAAACTAATAGCAATCACACAGCCGCAACTGCACATCGTCGCACTCAGGTTTCTACAACCTTGAATCGTAGGTACGTACGCCGTCCAGTTAAGAAAACCGGTATGGTGACTGCTAATGGTGCCAGAACAATGTCAGAAAAGAGTAATGGTATGTCGTCCGCAAAAAGCGGAAACGTCGCCATTTCTATTAAGCGTAGTCCTAAGATTACACGTTTTGGTTCCCCCGCTATGCGACAGGTTCATTCAATGCAACAAGCTAAGCAGATGCAACAAGTCAAGAAAACTTCAATCAAGATTTCCTCGACCGATACTGAACAAAAACAACAGATGATTAGTCAAACGAAGTCTGGACAAATGAAGCAAATGGGACAAATGCGACAGATGAAACAAGCGCAGACGCAACAGGCTGAACAGATGCAGCAAATGCAACAGGAAAAGATGATGCCGGTTCAATCTCATCCAATGCAAGCCACCGCTAATGCTAGAATTCGTGAGCGTCAAGCTCGGACGTCTACTACAAATATGCAAGCTACTCGTGCTACGGCTAAGGAATTAAAAGACCAAGCTATTAAGAAAGCCTTGATGTCGGCAGCAACCGCTAATATGTCCGAGCAAAAAGTTGTTAAATCTAAAAAATCAACTAAAAGTGTCGGAAAGATGCGTTTCGGATTTGGTCGTGTAATGCTAGCATTGTCTTGCGCTACGGCAGTTGTTTTCGCCATTGCCTATCTCGTGAATCTGAATATGCCAGACATATCGTTACGTGTTGCCGCCATGCAAACTGGTATTGATGCTTCTTATCCTGGTTATGTACCGCGTGACTATAGTATCTCCAGTATCACTTCTGAAAATGGTAAAGTCTCATTGGAATTCCGTAATTCTGTTGAGAACAAGAATTTTACTTTAGCTGAAGAGGCCTCTTCGTGGGATTCTAATGCGTTAATGACTAATTATGTAAAAGAGGAATTTGGTGATAATTATTCTATTATTCGAGAACAAGGTTTAACGATTTATGTGAATGAAAGTAACGCAGCATGGGTTAACGGTGGGATCGTCTATAAATTGACAGCCGAGCCAGATGTGCTCTCTAATAAACAAATTCGTTCAATTGCCGTATCACTATAATTGGCACTATAAAAAGAATGACCTTTTGGGCCATTCTTTTTATTAACTAATTAGATGGCTGAAGCTGTTCGGTTAAGACGCGCCAGGGTAACCTCGCGGCCCAAGACTTCCATAGTGAGATTCAATGCAGGACTAAAAGGCGCATAACTAATAGCAATACGAATCAGGCTAAATAATTCGGCTGGCTTTTTTGCGGTTTCTTTAAGTAAATCATTGAGGGCATCTTGCAAAGAATCAGCATCCCATTCTTTAAGGTCAGTTAGCTTTGCGATAGTTGTCTTGAGCAGACTCTCTAATTCAGATTCAGAAAGTTTTTTGACAAACTTATTACCGATAAGGAAATCTAGATCAATCTTGGGATCGGTGAAGAAATACTCCGTCATTTCTTTTAAATCTGACAAAGTTTTTAGTCGATCGTAAATAATAGATAATACTTGAATGCGATAGTCTTCACTAGATTTTTTAGCAGATTCTGGCCAAAAGTTCAGAGTGCGTTCATAAAGTGCGTGTACGCCCTGTTCGGTAAAGATTTTACGAATCCATTGACCATTGAGCCAAAGTAGCTTTGTTTCGTCGTAGCGAGCACCAGAATTCTGAATACGGTCTAGAGAAAAGTTCTTAATCAGTTCGTCTTTGGTGTAGATTTCTTGCTCGGTACCATCATTCCAGCCTAAACAGGCAAGATAGTTGAGCATAGCTTCAGGAAGAATTCCATCTTCGCGATACTCGGTGACAGATTTAGCCCCATCACGTTTACCGAGTTTTTTATTGCCTTGAGGAGCTAAAATATGAGGGAGGGAAATAATCTTCGGTCGTTCTAATTTAAGAGCTTCGTAAAGAGCTAGATAATTTGGGGTGCTAGATAGATATTCTACTCCGCGCATGAGATGCGTTACCCCCATTTCAGCGTCATCTACGATATGAGCAAAATTGTAAGTAGGATATCCGTCTTTCTTGATTAAGATGATATCATCTAGAACTTCAGGGCCAGTGTGCATGTCGCCCATTACTTCATCATGCCACGCATACGATTTGGGTTCAGCTTTAAAACGAAGTGGAATGCCTGGCTCCCATTCAGGAGTTTTTGTTGGGCGATAGTTACGATAGAGAAAAGGGATTTTTTTCTCGTTACATTCTTTACGATATTCGTCAATTTTTTCTGGTGGCGTAGGATCAGCATAGGCACGACCAGCTTTGATCAGCTTACGAGCCCATTCATGATATATTTCCTTGCGTTCACTTTGAAAATATGGGCCATTGGGGCCGCCTACAATAGGACCTTCGTCCCAATTGATCCCTAACCATTCTAGAGTATCTTCGATAAGCTCAGTGGCACCTTCAACATAACGAGCTCGGTCGGTGTCTTCGATGCGCAAAATAAGTTTGCCACCGCTTTGGCGTGCTAATAAGTACGGATAAATAGCAGAGCGAACGTTGCCGATATGAATATATCCAGTCGGGCTGGGTGCAAATCTTGTGATAATTTCCATATCATCTATTATACCACTAGATAGAGACAGGGAACAAAAAAAGAGGGCTACTCATGAGTCCTCTTGATTTGATTTTTTATTGAACGCTCTCCTCTTCCTCATCTTCATCGCGTCGTTTGGCTAGGATAAAGAAGAATGTACCAGTTGCGGCAGCGGCGGCTGAGGTAGCAGCTAAGGCGCTAGCGAGAGGCGATGTACCATTATAGATATTAGAAAAAGTATTTTCAAATACACCCTGCGGTGGCGTATAGCCATCATAGGCACTGACATTGTCACCTTCACTGACTTGAGTGGTTGTAGTCTTCGTACCAGTACTGCCTGAACCACTAGAGGTTCGGTAAGTATACGTGGTGCTACCACTGGAAGTACTACCGATTGGCGAGCCGGAATAGGTTGGTGTATTGTTGGTGTTAGATGGTTTAGCTGGATTTTCTGGAGTAATCGGATTAGTATCAGGATCTATTACACCGGTCACTACACTAATAACTACTGTGTTGGTGTATGTACCAGAGGCCGTGGTCAAATCGGCCTTTGCGCCAAAATAAATATCTTGGGCGCCACTATCGGTACCAGTCAGAATCGCGATTGGAGAAGCACTGTTACTACTTAAAGGATGATAATAACTATTGTTGTTGCCTGCGTCGGTCTCACCGTAAGTATTGTTATTTAAACTGCTATCAATGTTGCCAGAGCCCAAGGAGTAACCCCAACGATTTGAAGGGAAAGAGCTCTTAGTGGATCTACTAGCCAATGTCGGAATAGTCTCGGTACTGATCAATTCGTTAGTGAGGTCGGTATTAGTCTGTGAATACATAGAGGCAGTAAAACCGCTGCTGGAATTCGTATTGACATTTAAGCTGACTTTGTTGCGGAGAAATTCGCCAGCATCACCTCGAGCATGTTCTGCTGGAGTAGTGATTGACACAGCCAAGGATTCCTTGACATTAACATTGAATGTTGTTTCTGCGGTTTCTGCGTGTACAGAACCCAGATTAGAAACAATAAAAGCAGCTGGAGCAACTATGCCAGCTAACCCAAAAAGAGCTACTGCGACTTTGCGGCTTCTCCTTCCGCTTTTATTGACGCATGCAGACCCAATATACGTGTTTGTTTTAAAATTTATGTTTTTCATTTTTAATGTATGACCTTATTTGCAATTATATTAACATAAGAAAAATGAATTGTAAATACTTTTTTTACATTTTTTGAGTTTTTTGCAAAAAAGTGTGGAAAAAACTTACGATTTTAGTTATAATATAGGCATAAGTGGAGTAGTAAATGGATAAAACAAAACATACTGAAGTGACGAGCGAAGATTTGAGGAAAGCTTTTGAGGGCGAGTCCTCAACAGAGAAAAGCGACAAAACACACGCTAAAGAAAAGCACAAGAAGAGCAAAAAGTTCTCTGAAGACAAAAAACTTTTGATATTTTTAATCATAGGTATTGTAGGGTTAATTGGGGGCGTTGCAATGATATCAATTGCACTGTTTCTCCCAAAAGACACAGTATCGTCAATAAGTTTTCCTATTATCCCATCAAAAACCGCCGAAGAAACAACTTATAGTCCACTAACTGGGATGCCATTAGATAATGCAGATCTTGCAAAATCTCCAGTTTACTGCGTACAAACCCCAAATGGCACTGATGGAGCTAGACCACAGTCTGGCATCAATGAGGCTGGCGTAGTATTTGAAGCGATTGCAGAAGCAGGTATTACACGTTTTGCGGCAATCTACCAAAATCCCACCACATCAGTGATTGGACCAATTCGCTCGCTAAGGATGTATTACCTGGAATGGGACACACCATTTAATTGTACGGTGGTACATGCTGGTGGTGCCGATGACGCAATTGCTGCTTTACGTGCTGGTGGATATGGCGATCTGGATGAAAGCTACACTTATATGTACAGAGGTACCTACGGAGCGCGTCGTTGGAATAATCTTTTTACGACTAGTAGTTTGCTTAAAAAGTACAGTGCCGACAGTGGTAAAAATAGCTCAGAGGTTAAAGGTTTTACTAGAATGACACCAGAAGAGTCGGAAAAAAGTCGTGCGCTGGCTTCAGCCGATGAAATACTAGATATCACCACCCCTGCCAAAGGTGACACCTCCAAAACGTCTGTAAAAACTCCTTCTATTACGATGAATTTTGGTGGAGTGCCGAATTATAATCCGCACTACGAATACGATGTCAACACTAATACCTACGTACGCAGCTATACTAGTGGTGTTTCGCACGACGTCTATCATTGCAAAGCTGAAGATTTGGGTAAAAAGAATCCTGAGGATGTTTGTACTCTAGGTCAACTCACTCCATCTGTAGTTATCGCTATGATGGTAGCAGAGCGCAGAGCTTCTGACAACTACCACGAAAACATTGACGCGATAGGCTCTGGAGATGCCTATATTTTCCAAAATGGTACCGCAATTAAAGGCGCCTGGAAGAAGACTTCTCGAGAAGACCAGATCAAGTTTACTGATACTGATGGCAAAGAGATTAAATTAGCCCCAGGACAAACTTTTATCTCTGCTGTACCTAATTACGGAAGTGTTGAATATTAATAAAAGTCGTGTTATAATGATTGTGCGGACCTAACCCCCCTTGGGTCCGCACTTGGTATATAGAGATTTATGGCTCCTTCGTCTAGTGGTCCAGGACGTCTGGTTCTCATCCAGAAAATCGCGGGTTCGACTCCCGCAGGAGTCACCAAAATAAAAAGAAGGGTCCCGAAGGGATTCTTATTTTTATTTTTAGACGACGTTCGGGAGAATTACTCCCGCAGGAGTCACCAATATGAAAAGTAAGTCCTTTGGGACTTAGTTTTTATATTGAGTGGTTCTACAGGAACCGAACTTGCGAAGCGGGTTCGCACCGAAGCGAGCATAGCGAGCGGAGGTTCTTTCTCCCGCAGGAGTCACCAAAATAAGAAGCCTTCTGGGCTTTATTTTTATAATATTTATGTTATAATATATATTATGAGAAAATTGCCAATCGTAGCTTTAATCGGTCAAACGAATGCTGGGAAATCTAGTATTTTAAATCGGATGGCGCGTAAAAATATTGCGATCGTAGCACGCGAAGAGGGAACTACGCGTGATAATGTCGTGGCTACAATTGATGATTCTTTTATTATGATTGACACTGCTGGTTTAAAAGACCCCTCGGACGATTTTGAAGCCTCGATCCAAGACCAGATCAATGATGCGATTGATGCAGCAGACGTAATCCTTGTAACGCTTGATTCCTCTAAATATTTTGACCATCGTGATGCAAGAATCGCTAAAGATGCTTTACGCTCTAAAAAACCAGTTTTATTAGTACTAAATAAATGCGATCTAGGCGAATCGTTACCGATAGAAGAATTCCGGGCTCTAGGAATTGCACCAGAGAATATTCACTACACTTCGGCGACTACTGGGCAAGGAATAATGGCACTTAAGAAGGCCCTGAACTCTATTCTGTTGGGGCGCTCTGGAAGTTACGACCGAGGTAGCGAGGAGTGCGAGCCCCGTAACGACGGGCGCGAGCGACTCCGTCCCCAGGAGAATAAAATTCAGAATCATATTAAAATTGCTTTAATTGGTCGTCCAAACGTTGGGAAGTCATCGTTATTTAATTCACTGGCAAAAAAACAACAGGCAATCGTGTCTAGCCGACAGGGGACTACGCGTGACATTAATCGTGTGATAGTGAAATATAAAGGACGTGAGCTAGAGATACTAGATACGGCAGGCCTAAGAAAACCTGGTAAACGTGAGGTGGGGATTGAGAAGTTTTCGGCTATTCGTACGCTTGCGGCGATTGAAGAAGCTGATATCTGCGCTTTATTAGTCGATTCTACTGAACCTCATAGTAAATTGGATCAGTCTTTGGCCGGACAAATCGTTGAGGCAGGTAAGGGAATAATCATGGTAGTGACCAAGGCTGATTTACTAGACAATGCTGAGCCAACCAACTTCTTTGGCGAAGAGAATGTGGGCAATCGAACTGCGGCAGATTTTCTCTTGGATGCTTTGGAAAAAGATTATAACTTTTTGCCTTATGCGCCAGTGTTATTGACTAGTGCAGAGACTGGACATAATGTTACGCAGTTATTTGAATTAGCTCTGGAGATTGATGAGAACCGTCACCTCGAGGTTAAGACTTCAGAATTAAATAAAATCTTAAATGACGCGATTATTAGCCACACTCCGGCAGGACTCAAAAACACTAGGCCAAAGCCTAAATATATCGTGCAAACTGATACTTGCCCGCCCTGGTTTGTAGTACATGGGCATGATCTTGGGTTGCTCCATTGGTCATGGAAACGTTTTTTGGAACGTAAAATCCGCGAAAAATATCCTTTTGTGGGTACGCCAATCATGTTCTCATTTAGGAACGACAAAGACTAGTTTTTATGATAAACTATATATAAGGTGGGAGTACAAAGTACTCTTTTTTTAGAGTATGCACTTTAAAAAGGAGGGGATAACATGTCAAATGATCGACCTATTTTCGTACTTGATACAAATGTTATCATAGATTATGTCGATGTAATTCCGGGCGAAGACGGTAAACCGCCAGTTGAACCAACTATAGATCTTTCAGATGCGCACATCGTGATTCCGTCAGTGGTCATCAGGGAACTCTCAAATTTCAAGAACGAGAAGACCGACCGTGGCAAGGCGGCACGCACGGCATTAAGACGCCTGAGAAAACTAGCTGAGCATAATTTCTGCACCATTGGTGAGTCGTACTCACTGGATGCGGAGATTGAACCAATTAGCTGTTTCCAGGAATGTTGTAGTGTGAGTTTAGAAAAGCTCAAAGAGCTGTTTGATTCGGAACAGTTGATTTCAATTCTACCTGTACACAAAAACTTCCGCAAGGCTTTGCCGTTTCATCCGTCAGATGCTGATATGGATGGCCAGATTATTCTGACTGCACTAACTGTTGGAATGATTCAACATGGTCTGCCGATCGATGGTACCGCTAGTTTAAGTGACGTAAACGACACTTATTTTAATGACGTGATACTAGTGACTAACGATAATGGTTTAGCAATTCGTGCAAGAGAGAGGGGAATTAGAACCGTACGTTATGGCTATAAATACCCGAAGCCTTACACAGGGCGTCGTGACGTGATTGTACCAAAAGAAGTATTTGACGAATTCTATAATTCACAAATAATTTCTTTGGAGTACTGGACCGAACATATGCCTAATGAACCAAGTCTAGTGGCAAATGAGTTTATTGTGATGCATCTTGAAAACGAGACAGATTATCCGTGCGATTTCGACCCGACTTACGATCCATATTTTTGCAATATTGGACGTTATGAGGTGCGCGAAGAAGCTATTGTAAGATTGAAATATATCAGGGAATTTCCTGTGGGGCTAAAAAATGCCGGCCAAGCTATTTATGCTGAGGCTTTGATGGACCCGAATATTTCGGCAGTGATTTGCGCAGGGCCAGCAGGTTCTGGTAAAACTTACATGGCAACTGTTTATGGTTATCAAGCTTGTAAAAATGGTGAGTTTATTGGCGTTACTGTAGTGCCTTGTGATTCGCGTAGCAAATTGGGGGCTTTACCTGGTGATCTTGATGAAAAGATGGACCCAGATGTTCAACCACTCAAGAATGCTTTAAGAAATTATCTTCTGAATGAGGATACCAAGCTAAAAAGGGAGCTTTCAAACTTGAAAAAGTTCGGCACGGGGGCAGAAGCGAAGAAGAAAGCGAAAGCACAGGGTAATGACGAAGAAACACCGGAAAAACGTTCGATTAAGGCTAAGTTAGCTGATCGCGTAGATTTGATTTGGGATAATTGGTTCTCCAATATACCGATCGAACATGCTCGTGGACGTGACTTTAGCTTTGAATTGGCTATCTATGATGAATTTCAAGACCAAAACATCTCTCAGGCAGATACCTTAATCAAGCGCCTGGGAACGGATGGCAAGATTATTATCACAGGTGACATTGAGCAAATCCATGCTCCGTATATTGATCCAACTAGCAGTGGACTGGTCTATGCATCAAGGATGCTGATTGGTAGCCCACTGGTCGCACAGGTCTGTTTCACCGAAGACGAGGTAATCCGTCATCCTTTGGTCAAAATGGTCGCAACTAGACAAAAAAATAATGAGTTAAATCTGTAAAACCATTCCAGTCTTAGACTGATTGAATGAACGATGACATTACTCCCACCTTTAACCCCGCCGCTTGGCGGGGTATTCTATGTTATAATGTTTTTATGAAATTAATCGTTGGGCTAGGGAATCCAGAAAACAAATATAATTTTACGCGTCATAATACTGGTTTTTTGGTGTTAGACTATTATTTTAAAGTGAAGGGGTTGTCTTGGAGCGAAAAGCCTCGCTTAGGAGCGCTATGGGGACGCGAAGATGATACGATTTTTATTAAGCCACAGGAATACTATAATGAATCTGGACGTGCAGTAGCGGCATATATGCATTATTATAAAATTTCAGCTTCTGATATTTTGGTGATCTGTGATGATTTTAATTTAGAATTCGGTAAAATTAGATACCGCGCTAGTGGTTCTGCGGGAGGGAATAATGGGCTAAAATCCATTATTACATCTATCGGTACGGAAGACTTCCCACGTATACGAGTGGGGACGGCAAACGACGAGTTGCGCGCTAGGACAGGGGACGTGGATTTTGTCTTGTCAAAATTTACAGCGGCAGAAAAAGAAGCGCTTGGCGAAGTGCTCGATGAAGCCATTAGTAGAATAAGCCTCTAATATAAAACTGATATTTAAACTAGCGACATTACATCTATTTAGATGGCTGTTTGATGCAACGCACCATCCTCCCGCTGAACCTGCCGACGTTACTACTCTTGCTTGGGTTGACTTCAAAATCAGATAAGTACAAGGTATCAACACCATTGCCAGCGTATCCAGACACAGAATAATAATACCCGTAGGTATTACGATCATAGACCGACGAGCCATTCACATACCCGGAAAAAACAAAGTTGTTGGGATAGGAACGATAAACAGAAGACATAGTAGTACCTTTAGGAGTAGTACTAGAGTTTGATAATGATCCTGTACCACCCAAGGCAATATCTAGAACTCTAAAATCATCAACAACGGATCTTCCTGTTGGCAAATGCCATCCATCTGGGCATATATCACCTGGAGCAGTATAGTTAGAGCCATAGTCAAAACCATATTTGCCATGACCCGCTGTAGCTGAATACCAGTTGTAATAGTTGCCGTAGCTGTAGATGTTGCTAGATTGCGTGCTTGAGGTATTGTTGGCGAAGAGGGTAATGTTGTTAGTGGCTAGCATAGACTGGTCGTCACATTCTGATGAGCTTGTTTGGCACCAGGCAGTAGTCATTGGGTCTATTGGGGTTGAGAGATGATTAGAAATAGTTGGATTAGTTGCGTCATAGACATTTGTGAGTGGCAGAGATGGATTATTAGTATTAGAACCAGATAACTCAGGGGTATTATCCAATCTTAGGTTTTCAATCATCCAACACTTATTATCAGCCAGTTTAGCTACAGCATAGACATTGTTGTCGCGACTGTCTTTTAAGGCGGTTACTTCGCCCTTAGACATATAGTCACAACCTCCCCAGTTTTGCATATCACCAGCAGATTTGACCCAGATTGCATAAAGAGACAGGCCATTAGTACTTATATCACTAGGTGCAGTGATAGTCTGGTTAGGACCATAGTTAGTACCAGAGTAGTCATAGGCTGTGTTCCAACCAGCAAAACCATAGCCATCTTTCTTGAAATTAGAGGCCCAGAGTCTGATGCCATTAGTTAATTGTGAGCTTGTAGGGGTTTGTTGCCCCATCTCGCCTTGGACTGTGGTTAAGGAGTTATTGTTATAGCAGATCTTACCAGCAGGACAAGCTACTGGACCTAGTTCTGGGTCTGGATTAGCTACAGCATAGAAGTTTACTGTGTTAGTGTAAGTACCTGATGCTTGTTCGGTACTAGCTTTAGCACCTATTTTGAACTTAATGGTTCTATTGTCTGCTGGGTTAGTGGTACTAATTAGAGCTATACCACCATTACCACGTTCTTCTGCGTTATCATTATTGTCTAATGGTAATCCTGCATAGCCTGATGCAGTAGAACCAGTACTACCGGATATCCAGTTAGTACCATTATCTACTGAATAGGAGTATCCCCATGTATCATCAGTGAAGTTAGCTAGTGAGCTTACTGTACCTGGAGTAGTAGATAGGTTAGTGAAGGTATAGCTATTATTGCTTGAATTAACTAGTGAAGATGTACCACCTTTTACTCCTACTGTGGTTAGTAGGTTATAGCCTTGTGAGGCATTAGTAGCTACAGTTACGTCTATGATATTACTATCACTAGCTGTACCAGGAGTTAAGTTATTGATGATAAGATCACCTGAGAGATTAAGTGAGATAGTAGGGTTGAAGGTGAAGCCGACGTCTACATTAGACTGATAAGACAGAGCTGATGCAGAATGATCGCAAACAAAAAGGCCAAGTATGGCCATGACAGTAAGCAATGTTGTTGAAGTTTTTGTTCTCATTACATATGTCCGTGTATTAACTATTAATGTTTTAATATTAGCATAATTACTTTGCGACCGCAAGCATATCAAATTAAACCCCATTGATTGGCTCCGAGCGCCCGAACACGAGATTTGATTTCGAGAAGTGCAATGTTTTGATTAAATACCTCTGGTGGAAGTTTAGCTATCTTCATGATCTCCTCGCCAGAGCGAAACCCCTCAGCTATTGTCTGCAAAATAAATGTTTCTATGTCCGTATCGCCCATGAGATTGTTACTCTTCAAACTTCTTTGCTTCTTAAGATATTCTTCTGGAAATAGTACCTGCAGAATGTCATCGGGCGAAGTATACGGATAGGCACCTTGGCGAATCAATTTATTACAGCCTTGTGAATATGGACTAGTAATATTGCCTGGAACAGCAAACACTTCTTTACCTTGTGCAATGGCATGAGTGGCGGTATTAAGCGAGCCAGATTGCTCAGCAGCTTCAACTACGACCACAACATCCGAAAGTCCAGAAATCAAGCGATTGCGATAGAGAAAAGAAAGCTTACGATTAATATGGCGTTTTTGATATGGAGCATGTGGTGGGGAATTGTCAATTGATGCGGTCTTGTAATTATCCCATTTCGAACCATCGAAGCCAGCTTCAGCTGGGGCGAGAGGAGCAAAAACTTCTGAACTAGGAGCATACTCAGAAATAATCGCGCCATGCTTATCGATAATCTCGCGCGCGAGATTTAGGTGATTTTTGGGATAAATGTCATCAATACGGGTACCAAGTACAGCAATAGTCCTGCCATCGGCCGCCAAACAACCTCGATGCGCGATACTATCAATACCATAAGCGAGACCAGAAATAATGATCACGCCATTTTTGGCGAGCTCGTAGGCGAGCTGATAGGCTATCTCTTCGCCATAACGCGTGTTGTGGCGAGAACCAACTATAGCAACAGTCTTGGGACGACTCTTGTAACCATTTTTTGACATATTTTGAGGTATTTTACCACGAAAATACAATGTTTTAGGCTTAAGCGCAATGGTATTTAATACCTCTGTAAAATCCGTTTCTAGGGGTGTAATTTGGTTGATTTTTTCAAAAAAGTTGTTAAAAAGTGTTGACATTTTAATTCTCCTGTGCTATAATTAAGACAGTTGGTACGCAAAAAGCGTGCCACACCGCACCTAAATAAGTTATAATTTCAGCTATACTACTTCCAGTATAGCAGAAGTTGCGAGCTTTTGAAACCCTTTCGGGCTTAAGATTTCTTCATGGTTTTAAGTTTTATAAGTATTACCTCCACTTTGAAAGGCCACTTTCGAAGGCTTAGCAATCCCTCTAACCGGCGGGCCCCAATTTGTGTGAGGTGGGTTACGCTCCGGGGTTCACCCGGTATAGTAGTGAAGCGTTAGAGGGCCAAAATAGCCTCAGGTGATGCCCACCCTTACCTGAGGCTTTTTTGATGTTTTCTGATTATGTTTTTACGTGCTATGATTATTGTATGGACGAACAAAACCCGCTTGGAGACCAAGAAAAAAGTAAATTCGAACGAGAGTCCGAAATGATCGAACAATCGGCCGATGCACGTGCGGAGTTAAAAGCTAAGTTAGACCGCGGCGAGATTAGTGGCGCTGAGTACAATAGAGCAGTGATGGACTTAATGGTCCTTAAAGAAGAAAAGAAGGAACCACAACGAAGCAAAGAGAAAGACAAGAAGGCTCTTATAATTGTCGTCATTGTCATGATCCTATCTGCTATTCCGGCCATCATATATCTCAGTTGGCGTTTTTATTTCCAAAATAGTTTGACCGCGAATATGGTGCCGAACTACTATAATGAACAGAAACCAACAATCAATAGCGAGCCAGTCCAAATTAAAGTAGAGGGGAATGAAACGGGAACTTTTAAAGGACGGGAGATTGGGATTACCTATAAATACTATTACGATATTGCGGGCGTCGTAACAAGCGTCAAGGATTATTGGAATTTCGATGATTATGATTCTTTGGTACCACGAGATGTCTGTATAGCTTGGGGCGAACTGGCTGAGGCTTATTATCAGAAGAATGTTGAATTCTCTCAAGGAGAAAGGAACTGCAAGCCAAAAGTTGATGGAGCAGAGATTGAAGATTATAACTCAAAAGTCATTCGGGGACCCTTCGGAAATAGGATTTATTCTTTAAGGAACTTCTCCAATAATCATTTGATTCCAAGTACGGCCGATATTAGAGGAAAGATCTTTGCATTAAAGCCCGGCGAAAAAGTTCGATTGTCTGGTTATTTGGTAAGGGTCAGATATGGCGGATTGACTCTAGACTCTAGCTCTACACGAGAAGATACTGGCAATGGGGCTTGCGAAGTATTCTATGTAACCAACGTGGACGATTTATAACAAGTAAAAACCCTGACAATTGCCAGGGTTTTAAGGTGCGATGGTCATAAGGTTAATTACCAAAAACTCTAGCATAGAGGCCTTCAATCTCGGTATCGGTAGCGACGACTAATTCTTCGATAAATTCCTGATATTGTTCGGTGAGGATGTCCACTTTTAATTCATAGAAATCCTCTAGGGCATTAAGGGATACTTTGTATATTTTGTTATTGGCTTCATTCAAGAAATCATCGAATAGGCTCAACTCTTCATCTTGGTATTGCAAAACTGCACATGTGATCAATTCTTCGCGCTTACGCTCAATCTCGTTTTTTTGAGATTTTACGCGCACGTTTTTTCTGCTCCTTTTGTTCAAGCATTTCTGCAAAAAGTTTTTTGACCTTTTCGCTGGAAGCCTCGTCTAATTCATCAAGTAATCGATTTTTTTCTCTGTTGAGAAATTTTACTTTTGTTTTGACGTGCTCCTTTGAAGGACAATCGCCTTTTTTGCATTGGTCATAATAAGAAAGGAACGCTTCGTTGACGAGATTCTCGTATTTGCGCTCATAATATCTTCTTATTGCAGTTCTTTTACCTTTGACCGTTAAAATGTTAATGGACATTTTACCACCCCCTTAAATTTATATTATATCATATGATATTTTATTTGTCAATGCGCTTAAGCTGGACTTGACAAGTGTGGTATGATAATTATATGGCAAAAAATTTAGTGATAGTAGAGAGCCCGGCAAAGGCTAAGACGATCGAGAAGTACCTCGGTAGTGATTTTAAAGTTTTAGCTTCAGTGGGGCATATTCGTAAGGATACAAAGGTTGACAAGGCGACTTTTGACGTAACCTATGAAGTTGATCCAGAACATAAATCTATTATCACTGAACTTAAAAAAGAGGCTAAAAAAGCTAATAAAATCTGGCTCGCAACCGATGAAGACCGTGAAGGAGAGTCAATCTCGTGGCATCTTTGTGAAGTGTTGGAATTACCTAAAAATACGGCACGGATTACCTTCCACGAGATTACCAAGCCAGCACTAGAGGAAGCTATTAAAAATCCTCGCACGGTTGATATGAACATGGTGTCTTCGCAACAGGCAAGACAGACACTTGATATGTTGGTAGGATATGATCTGTCGGATATAGTCCGACGCAAAGTGCCCGGAGCGGTTTCGGCAGGACGCGTGCAATCACCAGCTTTACGCTTAATTGTTGAGCGAGAAAGACAGATTGAGAAATTTGAAAGTAAGTCCAGTTTTAAGGTGACTGGCAAATTCGCAAAAGGGAAAGCAGAATTTGATGCAAGTCTTGAGAAAAACCAACCCGAGGATGAAAAGAGTGCACGTGATTTATTGGAAAAACTAGTAGTAGCCGATTTTGAAGTTGTTGACGTTGAAGAAACTGAGGGGACAAAAGCGAATCCAGTTCCGTTCACGACCGCATCGATGCAGATTGAGGCAAATGCGAAGTTGGGATTTTCGGCGCGCACTACGATGTCTGCGGCACAAGGGTTATATCAGGCCGGTTTGATCACATATCACAGAACGGATTCTTTGAATTTGTCGTCACAAGCAGTCAGTGCTATCGCCAAATATATTGAATCTAATTTTGGCAAAAATTATCTAAAAGTACGAAAATTTAAGACAAAAAACGCATCGGCACAGGAAGCACATGAAGCAATTCGGCCGACTGATGTAACGCGAACGACAGCAGGGAAGAATGACTACGAAAAACGCCTGTATAATCTAATCTGGTCACGTACGGTAGCAACACAGATGGCGGCAGCAAAAGTTGCAAAAACTACTATCAAGATTTCACACGACTTTGTAGCTAAAGGCGAAGTGGTGATATTTGATGGGTTTTTGAGAGTCTATGGTAAATCTAAAGATTTGGAGCTGCCAAAGGTTAAAAAGGGTGATAGATTGGATTGTTTAACTTTGGTTGCAAAACAAACTTTCGCAAAACCACCGGCACGCTATACCGAAGGTTCCTTAGTGAAAAAACTGGAGGAATTAGGAATTGGACGACCATCAACTTATGCCTCTATTATGACCGCAATTCAGGCGCGAGGATATGTTGAAAAAGGTGAATCCGAAGGGGAAGA
The DNA here is from genome assembly GCA_947165975.1 of uncultured Candidatus Saccharibacteria bacterium. Classification (GTDB taxonomy): domain Bacteria; phylum Patescibacteriota; class Saccharimonadia; order Saccharimonadales; family Saccharimonadaceae; genus Nanosyncoccus. The sequence goes on from CAMVCL010000001.1 coordinate 121,337, forward strand.
ACGCGAGGCGATTGAGTTGCGTGCAAAGAATGGCAAAATCTCGCGTGAGGTAGTTAAAGAAAAATATGGCGCTAATAAAGGTAAACTTTTGCCGACGCCAATTGGCGAATTAGTTTCTGGATTTTTGATCGACAACTTTAAGAACATCGTGGATTATAAGTTCACGGCGAATATCGAAAAGGATTTGGACTTAGTGGCAGACGCAAAATTGGAACGCGTTAAGATGCTCCGGGATTTTTACGGACCGTTTCGTGATACTGTTTTGATTGCAAACGGAGTAGAACGCTACAATAACGCACGCCTGCTTGGTCATCACCCTAAAGATGGTAAACCAATCTATGCTAAAGTCGGCAAAAATGGCGGTTTTATTCAGCTGGGCGACAACGAAAAGAGCACCAACGAGAAGCCACGTTTTGCACCTTTGCCAAAGCGTAAGTCCGTAAAAACTGTAACCCTGGAACAGGCCTTAAAACAATTAGAACTACCGTCACTACCTAGAACGCTCGGCAAAGCACCAGACGGTACAGAATTGATAGCCGCAGCGGGACCATTTGGTCCGTATCTTAAGGGCGGCAAATATAATATACCAATGAAGGATTATGATCCGTACACTGTAACTTTCGAGGAGGCGTTACCGTTATATCAGAAAAAAGTAGATTCGATCATCGCAGATTGGGGCGATGTGCTGATCATTAATGGCGCGTACGGACCATATGTAAAAGGGCCAAGTCGACGTAATAATGCTAAAATTCCAAAAGATGTGGACCCGAAAAAGATTTCTGAGGTTGAGGCACGCAAGATGCTAGAAGAAAAACCAAAGACTACTAGACGTGGGGCGAGAGGGAAGCGGAAGAAAAGTACATCAAAAAAAGCCACTGCAAAAAAGACTGTGGCGAAAAAAGCTAAATAATGGGTTTTGGGATTCGGTAAATAAATACTAACAGATATTAGATATATATTATATCGTGATTTTAGCTACTTGTAGATTAGGCTGGCGGTTGAGTAACGCAACGCACCATTCTCCCGCTGAACCTGCCGAGGTTACTACTCGTGCTTGGGTTGACTTCCGTGCCAGATAAGTACAAGTTATAAACACCATTGCCAGCGTATCCAGACACAGAATAATAATACCCGTAGGAATTACGATCATAGACCGTTGAGCCATTCACATATCCGGAATAGACAAAGTTGTTGGGATAGGAACGATAAACAGAAGACATAGTAGTACCTTTAGGAGTAGTACTAGAGTTTGATAATGATCCTGTACCACCCAAGGCAATATCTAGAACTCTAAAATCATCAACAACGGATCTTCCTGTTGGCAAATGCCATCCATCTGGGCATATATCACCTGGAGCAGTATAGTTAGAGCCATAGTCAAAACCATATTTGCCATGACCCGCTGTAGCTGAATACCAGTTGTAATAGTTGCCGTAGCTGTAGATGTTGCTAGATTGCGTGCTTGAGGTATTGTTGGCGAAGAGGGTAATGTTGTTAGTGGCTAGCATAGACTGGTCGTCACATTCTGATGAGCTTGTTTGGCACCAGGCAGTAGTCATTGGGTCTATTGGGGTTGAGAGATGATTAGAAATAGTTGGATTAGTTGCGTCATAGATATTAGTGAGTGGCAGAGATGGATTATGAGTGTTAGATGATGAAAGCTCTGCGGAGTCATCTAGTCTTAAGTTTTCTATCATCCAACATTTACCATCTGCCAGTTTAGCTACGGCATAGACATTATTATCACGACTATCTTTTAGGGCAGTCACTTCGCCTCTAGGTAGTGATTCGCAACCTCCCCAGTTTTGCATATCGCCAGCAGATTTGACCCAAATGGCATAAAGGGATAAGCCATTAGTTTCTATATCACTAGGAGCAGTAATGGTTTGGTTGGGACCATAGTTAGTACCTGAGTAGTCATAGGCTGTGTTCCAACCAGCAAAACCATAACCTGGTCGAGAAAAATTACTTGCATAGAGAACAACAGATGAGTCATTAGTAATTAAAGGGCTATAGTTGCTCCCTGACGTACGAGTTTGTTGCCCCATCTCGCCTTGGACTGTGGTTAAGGAGTTATTGTTATAGCAGATCTTACCAGCAGGACAAGCTACTGGACCTAGTTCTGGGTCTGGATTAGCTACAGCATAGAAGTTTACTGTGTTAGTGTAAGTACCTGATGCTTGTTCGGTACTAGCTTTAGCACCTATTTTGAACTTAATGGTTCTATTGTCTGCTGGGTTAGTGGTACTAATTAGAGCTATACCACCATTACCAC
>CAMVCL010000002.1 GCA_947165975.1 uncultured Candidatus Saccharibacteria bacterium
CTAACCAAACTATCACTACTCCAAGCGATGTAGAAACTAACGGTTTAAGCCTCTACGCAGTCTGGATCAAATCAGCAGGCACAATTCAGAACTGGAATGGATGTTCTAGTCTAGCAAGTGGTGCTACTACTGCCCTCACAGATGAACGAGATGGCAATACCTATGCTGTTGCTAAACTAGCAGATGGTAAGTGCTGGATGATAGAAAACTTACGTCTAGCAGATAAAGATAGTAGCAATAACGACATAGAACTATCTAGCATTAACACTCACAACCCATCTCTCCCTCTCACTAACAGTAATTCAACCACATCTAACCACCTATCACCAACCACAGATCCAACCAGCACTGCTTGGTGTACATCTGATTCTTCTGCCTGTGATGATCAGTCTATGCTAGCCACAAACAACACTACTCTCTTCACTAGTAACACCGCCTCTAGCTACTCTGCTTCAAGTAATGTATATAGCTATGGCAACTATTACAACTGGTATTCTGCTACAGGAGGTCATGGTAAATACGGTAGCAGTTACGGCAATGGTTATCATGCTCCTGGCGACATCTGTCCCGCTGGCTGGCATCTTCCAACTGGTAAAGACGCTACAGGTGACTTCGGTGTCCTAGACATTGCTTTAGGTGGTACAGGTGCATATTCAAGTTCTAGTACTACTCCTACTGGAGCCACTATGTCTCTAGCATACCGTTCATATCCAAACAACTTCATCTATTCCGGGTACGCGGGTGGTTCGTCGGTCAGCAGCCGTAATTCCAACGGGAACTATTGGTCCGCTTCTGGGTACGATAGTGGCTACACTTACAGCATGTACTTCGACAGAACGAACGTCTACCCAGGCACGGGCATCTACACCAAGCACGGCGGGTGGATGGTCCGTTGCGTTGCTGGCGTCTAGCGGTTTTCGTCTTTCGTCCTTCAAAAGTCCCACGAACACTTCAAGGATTTCGCGAATGCGAAATACCTTGAAGTAGGAGCCAAAATTCCCGACAGGCTTCCCACGACCACCTTTGGGATCGCCTCAGCGGGGCCAAGGGAAACAGATTTGCCGGCTTTGTCGGCAAGTCCAAGTTTTCTGTACGCATATGAGACGCGATGCGACATAACCTTGGAATCCACTTGAAACGCAAATCCGAGAAACCTAAAAAACATGTCCTATCACTGACCTGAATTGTACAAGTTACGTACCCACTTTTACTGCCTTATAAAAAAGTTATGGATCACGATAGTATATATTGCTATACTTGCCTATACAAGGTAGCTCAAAAACCAAAAACACCCCTATAAATTGGGGTATTCTAGGCCCGAGACGACTCTCGGGAAGTGACAGTTTTATGGTGCGGGTAGAGGGAGTCGGACCCTCGTCTCATCCTTGGGAAGGATATATAATAGCCGTTATACGATACCCGCTAGCACCTCTATTATAACATAACACCCCAGATTATGATATAATGTTTTTATGCAAGAATTAAAGACCGAGATCAAAAAAATCATTCAGCAATTATATAATTTAGATTTTGAACCCGAGATTACCACGTCGCCCGAGAATGTTGCTGCCGACTATTCCTCTAACGCTCCATTAAAGCTTGCTAAAGAACTGCATAAAGCACCGATGGTAATCGCTGGTGAAATACAAGCAGAGTTTAACGCTGGCTCCCCGGATATTAATAATGGCCCACAAGATATTTTAGTTACTCCTCCAGGTTTTCTTAATTTCACCTTGCCAGACGAAAATCTATCAAATTGTATAAATAATTTATATCAAGATTTCCAAAAAGAGATCACCTCAAATGAATATAAGGGTAAAACAGTCATTTGTGAATTTAGTGATCCAAACCCATTCAAGGTTCTTCATGTCGGTCATCTTTACACTTCGATTGTTGGCGATTCGATCGGCAGATTATTTGAATACGCTGGTGCAAAAGTGATTCGTGCCAACTTTGGTGGCGATGTCGGTCTTCATGTTGCTAAGACTATGTACATTTTGAAACAAAAATCGTTCGACGAATTGAATATCGAAGATATCGCTAAATGCTACGTCGAAGGGACCGCTGCATACGAAGACGACGAGAAAGCCCACGCTGAGATCACAAAACTGAACAAAGAGATTTATAAGATAAATTCCGAAGATCTTCACGAATCTGCTCTTGCTAAACTATACTGGAAGGGAAGAGAATTATCCTATGATTACTTCAATAATTTTTACGACTCGATTGGCGTAAAATTTGACAAATACTATCCTGAATCGACTGTCGCTGGTCTCGGTCTTAAGATCGTCAAAGAACAACTCAAAAAAGGCGTTTACGAAATTTCTAACGGTGCCACCATCTTTAATGGTGAAAAATTCGGTCTACATACTCGTGTGTTTATTAACCAGGAAGGGGTGCCAACCTATGAAGCCAAAGATGTCGGGCTCATTTTCACCAAATGGCAAGATTATCACTTTGATAAATCAGTTATAATTACCGGTTCTGAACAACTAGATTACATGAAAGTCGTCCTAAAGTCTATCGAACAATATGCGCCAGAACTTGTCGAAAAGACCTCACACTTAATCCATGGTCTCGTTAAACTCCCCGGCGGCGTTAAAATGTCTTCTAGAAAAGGTAATTTCCTGAAAGCCGTCGATGTCCTAGATATGGTCAAGGATGCTCTTAAATCCGAATATGATACTGCCGATGAAAAAATTTCACTCGGCGCCACTAAGTATGCTTTTCTAAAGTATAAAATGGGCGGCAACATCATTTTTGATCCTAAAGAATCTGTCAAAATGACTGGCAATTCCGGCCCATATCTTCTTTATTCTTGTGTACGCGCTAAAAAGATACTAGCTCTGGCTCAAAAATCCGAGAATAATAGCCAAGAACATGAAAAAACCTTTACTTTAGAGGCTTCTGAGCGTAATCTGATGAAAAAGATTCTCGAATACAAAACAGTTTTAGGCGAAGCCGTAACTGAAATGGCCCCCCACAAAGTTGCTAATTTCTTATATGAGCTCGCTCAAGAATTTTCCCGTTTTTATGAGAATTGCCCAGTTACTGGAAGTACGCAAGAGAAAGAACGTACAAAATTAGTAAAAGTATATTTAGATACCATGACGCATGGTCTTGATATTTTGAATATCGATATCCCGGAATCTATGTAAAATTATACATAAATATGTATAATAATTATATGGATAATAATTCTTTTTCAACTAAACCCGTAGAATCATCTACGACTAATATAGAATCAACGAGCCACCCTAATAAATTACATAGCCGAATGCGTCCGGCTATCGCCGGGGCCATCGGTGCCATCACTGGCTTAACCGTAGGCGCTGTAGGCATTTTCGGTCTCATCAAACTAACCAATAAGCCTCCCAAATGCCTAGAATGTAATTGTGAAAGACAAGCAGCGACTGGAGATTTGAACTACGATTTCCTAAAGCTAGAATCCGCTTCCGCTAACATCATCTATAGTCCACTTTCTATTAGAAACGGTCTTGAATTGTTACGCACTGGTGCTAACGGCGACACAAAAACTGAAATCGATAAAGTGCTTGGAGACACTGAAGTTCCTAAATATGAAAATATCCCTGACACCCTCTCGCTCGCTAATGCTGTCTTCATCCGCGATAGTTTTAAAGATAAAGTACTGCCAGATTATACTTCAACCATTCAAGAAAAATATAACGGTGAAACTATTTATGACGACTTTTCTAACACTAACAATATGGATAATTGGGTTAAACAAAAAACCTTCAACCTCATAGACGGCATGGGTATACAATTAACTCCAGAAACTGAAATGGTGCTCTCAAATGCCTTAGCTATTCAGATGGATTGGAAAGAGCCATTTGATGCTAGTGATACTCGTGGCGAAAGCTTTTATCTAAAAGATGATTCTGAAGTTCAGGCTACTACTATGCATAAAGAAACGACCAATGAAAATACCAAATATTATACAGACGAAAATGTCACAGCCGTCTCCATGCAGTTAGACTCTAAGACTGATAATGTTAACCTGGACTTTGTCGCTATTATGCCATCTGGAAACATTGATGAATATATTAATAATATTAATCAATCAGAAGTTGACGGTATTCTAGAAAAGCTTACTCCAGCTAGCGAACCAAAAGACGGATTAGTGATCAATATCCCGAAATTTAAGTTTGACTACTCCCTTAATTTTAGAGATGATTTAAAAAAATTAGGTATTAATACCGCTTTTGATAAAGAAAAAGCCGATTTTTCAAATATGGCCTCAGATCCATTATTCGTCGGAGAAGCAATTCATAGAGCCAATATTGATTTTGCTGAAGAGGGTGTTAAGGCAGCAGCTATCACGGTATTTGCCATGATGGATGCTTCGGCAATAGTTGATGAGCCTCAACCAGTTGTTATCAATTTTGACCATCCGTTCCTATTCCTCATCCGCGATAACAGTAGTGGCGCAGTTTGGTTTACTGGCGCAGTTTACCAACCAAACTTATGGGAAAATGACTCCGCTGACTACGAGCCAACCTATTAACTTGTGATATAATAGCTTATATGAAAAAAGCCAAATTATTTTGGGTGGATCTAGAAATGACCGGGCTAGATCCTATTAAGGATAAGATTTTAGAAGTTGCCGCTATTGCTACTGATATGAGGCTACAAGAAATCGCTCGTTATGAAGCCGTCGTAAAGGTCGATGAAACATTGATCAAAACCCGTATGGTAGGTGATTTCTGGGAAAAGAATAGCAAGACACGTGATGTATTAATTTCACAAAACCAAACTGGCCGACCAATCCAAACCGTCGAAAGGGAATTGATTGATTTTGTTGAGCATAACTTTGGCAAAGAGATTTATCTAGCTGGCAATTCAATCCATCAAGATCGCAAATTTATCGAATCAGAGATGCCAGAACTTAATCAAAGGCTACATTACCGCATGTTAGATGTTTCCGCCTGGAAGATTTATTTCGAAGAAGCTTTAAATAAACGTTTTACTAAGCCAGAAAATCATCGTGCCCTTGATGATATTAATGGTTCAATAGAGGAGCTCAAATGGTACCTGACCTTTCTCAAATAAGTGGAATTGACGACTATCAAACAAGATCAAAAAAAGATCGCACTCTGTACTTGAAGAAGGATAAGGCCTTTCTTATTATCAATAAGAATACTATAGAAGTTAGGTGTGATGATAAATTAAGTCAATTTCTCCAAGAAAAATACGAATCCGTAATGGAATCACGATACTTTGGTCGAGGTGGTATAGAGGTTGTTCTAACCAATCAATTAAGCCCCCAAGAACTTGAGGACTTAATTAGATTGAGCTATTCCTTGACTATTTAGCTTCTTTTTTGGCTTTCCTGGCTTCACGTCTACGGTTCATGCGGTTCATCGCCTTAATCACCATGAAAATTACCCAAGCAATTACTAAGAACTGCACAACGTTCTGGATAAAATTACCATAGCCAATTACAGCTTCATCACCAGTCCCGAAGAAATTTGGAACGCGTATTGCTAACCCTGTAAAGTCTACGCCTCCTAGGAGCAAACCTACAACTGGCATCACTATATCGTTCACTAATGAGTTAACAATTGTCGTGAACGCACCACCTACTGCTACACCTACTGCGAGATCAATCATTGAACCGCGATTGATGAACTCAATGAATTCTTCCTTAAGACCCTGTTTTTCCTTAAGTTTTTCGGCCTCCTCAGATTTTGCCATAAAACTCCTTCCTTAGATTATTTTGTCTCTGAAAAATCGCTAAATTTATTATAAAGATTTTCCAGACTAGAATAAGATGTATTAAGTAGATCTCTGTAACCATCGTTCTTGGTGGTTTTTATAATTTGACTTTCTTCAGCCATTATCATAGTTATTTCATAAGCCATCTTATGGGCAAAAATACGATCCAATATCCCGTTGATCTTTGCTTCAAATAGCTCATTATTTAGAGCTTCGTTATCCGAAGTCGTTTTTGCTAATATTTTGTCGCTTACTTTCTTTGCGTCATAATTGTATTTAGATTCTAGATAAGGTAACAAATCTTTTTCGGTATTATGCAACACACCACTAAACGAAGAACTACTAGATCGTAAATCAGACGATTTAATATATTGCTGGTATTCGTCTACCGTCGTCACAGTATTTGTGACATGTAGCATCAAACTGATGCTATTATCTTTTTCACTACTCTTACCACTAGACAAAACTGCCCCGATTATCATTATTACAATTAAGGCAATCACTGCACCAGCGCCAAACAAGAAATATTTTGATGTCAAAAAATTCTTTCCTTTTGATTGATCATTCGTTCGGTTAGAAGCTGAAATTTGATTAAGATATTCTTGCCCGTCCATATGCTATAATTATACCATATGAACGACGCAAAGGAGGAAATAAAATCCCGATTGAGCGTGGAAGATGTGGTGGGTCAATACGTGGAGCTAAAAAGAGCCGGCCGCAACCTCAAAGGCCGTTCACCTTGGGGTGTTGATAAAAACCCGAGCTTCATGGTATCACCTGAAAAAGGCATTTGGCATGATTTTTCTGCCAATAAGGGCGGTGATATCTTCACCTTTGTTATGGAGGTTGAAGGTATCGGTTTTCGTGAAGCTCTCGAAAAACTTGCCGGACAAGCCGGTGTTGATCTCTCCAAATATCGTGGAGGCGATCCCGCTGTTTCCAAGAAAAAAGCTCGTGCCAGGGAAACTCTCGCTCTTGCTACAAAATATTATCAAGCATGTCTCGTGCGCAACAAATCAGTTTGTGAATATGTTTTTTACCGACGCAACCTTAATCGCCCCACTGTTGCCGAATTCAAAATTGGCTACGCTCCAGCTAGCGGTAAGGCTTTAACCACGGTCCTTCAAAAACGCGGCTACAGTCTAGACGAGCTAGATGCTGCTGGTTTACTGAATCGTTTTAAAACAGACATGTTTCGTGATCGTATGACCGTACCATTTATTGACACTACCGGCAATATAATTGGCTTCACGGCTCGCATCATTGGCAAAGGTGAACCTAAATATTTGAATACACCAGAGACCATCTTGTTTAACAAATCTAAATTTATCTTTGGTCTATATCAAGCTAAAGAGTCCATTCGCCGTAGCGGTTTCGTCGTAATAGTGGAAGGCAACATGGACGTGATCTCATCTCATCAGGCTGGCGTTAAAGAGGCTGTCGCTACTTCTGGTACTGCCATGACTGAACAACATTTGAAAGCACTCTCAAACCTTACTAATGATATTCGTTTAGCCTACGATGGCGATGAAGCTGGAGTCAAGGCCACTGAGCGCGCTATTATGATGGCTGGCGATTTAGGTATAGATCTCACCGTTATCTCTGATTATCATGGCGCTAAGGATCCAGATGAGCTGATCCAAAAAGACCCGAAACTTTGGCAAGAAGCCGTCAAAAATAGTGTCCCGGCCGTCGACTGGCTTCTTCAGAAGTATGAAGAAAATCTTAACCTTCGTACCTCGCCGGGTAAACGTAAATATTCTGACATTGCTTTAAAACTGCTCAGCTATGTTAAAGATGAGGTCGAACGAGCTAGCTATGAAGAAAAAGTCGCTAAGAAGATCGACGTTGGTGTGGAGATTTTACGTGAAAAAGGCGCTCGTCTCGAGCAAAAGCTATCTGAATCCCCGACTAAATATCTCAAAAAACCTAAAACTTCGGTCAAGAATGATACTCTAGGGCAGCTTGAAAATTCCTTGCTTGCTCTTAAGATTTACGGCGGCATCACTAAGACAGATATTCCTTTTGAGATTCCCGATGATGATATTAAACTCGCTGAGCTCGAACTAGTATTTAATCGTGAGCATGAACTATCTGACAACACTGACTTAGAAAAAGAATCTGCCGAGCTCCTTACTCGCTACAAAAGGGAATTGAGTAAGCAAAAAATTACAACCTTGACCGAACAATTAAACAACTTTGACGAAGACTCTGACGAGTATATCGATATTTTAAAAAACATACAAGAATTACAACAATCAGATTGACCTACTCTTGCAAAAAAGGATCGTTTAGATTATAATCTATCATAATGAGCTCGAAAAAAGATGATATTTTGAACGCAAAAGATTTGCCTCTGGAGATCGACGAGCCAGAGACTGACGATTTAGAACAAGAAGAAGAATTAACTGACGAAGAACTCGCTATTACAGCTGAGAACGTCGATTCTTTTGCGGATGACTCAGTGCGACTATATCTTCGTGAAATCGGTAAGATACCGTTACTTACTCCAGATGAAGAGGCTGAACTTGCTCAGCGCATTGTTAAAGGTGATAAAAAAGCCAAAGATAAAATGGTTGAATCTAATATGCGCCTTGTTGTATCTATTGCAAAACGTTATGGGGGACGTGGCTTAGACTTCCTCGATCTTATTCAGGAGGGGAATACTGGTCTTTTGCGTGCCGTTGAAAAATTTGATCCGGCCAAGGGATTTAAGTTTTCAACCTATGCTACATGGTGGGTTCGACAAGCTATTACTCGCGCTATAGCCGACCAAGCGCGCACGATTCGTATCCCAGTTCATATGGTTGAAACTATTAATAAGGTCTTAAGAACCACACGTAAGTTGACCGCTGAACTTAATCGTGAACCGACCAACGAAGAGATCGCTAAAGCTCTCGATATGGAACCAGAAAAGATTGACTACGTCATGCGTATTAAACAGGATATCGCTTCACTCGATGCTTCCATTGGTCGCGAGGGCGACGATGAGGACTCTGTCCTGGGCGATTTTGTCGAAGACGAGGAACGCGATTCGCCTGAAGATTCTGCAGCTAATCAAATTCTCAAAGAACAACTATCTGAAATTATTGCTACATTAACTGATCGAGAACAGAAAATCATTCGTCTAAGGTTTGGTATTGGTGGTGGACGTCCACATACTCTCGAAGAAGTTGGTGCCGAATTCGATGTCACTCGTGAACGTATTCGTCAAATTGAAGCCAAGGCTCTTTCTAAACTTCGCAAGAATAAAGAGACCAAAAAACTTCATGAATATTTGAGGTAATTACCTATGAAAAAAATATTGACAACTTTTATGGCAGCTTGTTTTAGCCTCGTTTTCTTAGCGACTCCTGCATTTGCCAAATGTCCAGAAGGAACCATTCCTATTTCAGTCTTAGATGGTGGTGAAGTTGTCACTGGTAGCGAGGGAGAACGCTGTTCCAAAGAAAAAGAACAGGGCTCTGGTATCTCCAATATCATAAACCTAGTTTTAGATATTATGACCACAGGCATCGCTATTATCGCCGTAATATCTATCACTGTTATTGGCATTCAATATCTTACTGCTGGTCCAGATGTTGGCAAAACCATTAAAGCTAAGCAACGTATCTCAGAGATTATTATCGGATTAGCCGCCTACGTATTAATTTATGCATTGATTAAATGGCTCATGCCGGGTTCTGGTGTATAAGGGATAATCATGAAACGTATAATTATTATATATAACCCTCGTTCATCACGTTTTATTGATGTAAAAAAAGAAGTTCTATCCAAAACCACTTCCTTTAAAGGTTATATGGTTGGCAAATACGAAGTAGAACCTACTGACGTAAACAAAAATGCCATTAAATTTGCCAAAATACTTAAGAATGGTGATCTAGTTATTGCGGCTGGTGGTGACGCTACCGCCTCAATTGCCGCAAACGGCATCATGCAATCTAAAAAAGATGTATCTTTTGCAGTGTTGCCGTATGGAAACTTCAATGATCTTGCTCGCACACTCGGCAACCAGACTATATCGGACATTTTTTCCGAAAAAGCTCACATTGAAAACTTATACCCCCTTGAAATCATTGTTGACGGCAAATTTTTCCGTTACGCCACTTGCTACGTGACAATCGGTATGACTGCCGAAGCTGTCGAGCTATTTGACGAGCCAAACACCCGTAAAAAATTACAAAAAGGTCACAAAAGTTCTTGGCGTTCCTATTTGTATCTGATGTTTTGGTATTTTAAAAACCGCCACAAAAAACAATTTATCCCAGATTTTAAACTAAATGGTGTCAAACAACACCAGAAGACTTCTGACTACGCAGCGGTTAACGGTCGTTCAATGTGTCGAGTTATGAAGGGTGGCAATGATTATCATATCCCTCAAAAATTCCGCAGCACCACCGATCGACTCACTAATTTCTGGAGACTTTTTAAGCTCATGACGAAAAGTATTTTAATTCGTACACCAGGCGAAGAGACTACGGAGGACATTCTAGAGTTTCAAAATCCAGCCACTGTGGAGCTACAAGCCGAAGGTGAATACCAGGTTTTTAAAGACATTAAAACTATTAAAATAAGAAAGGCTCACAAATGTCTGAAGGTAATCGAGAATTAGAGCAAATCATTAAATATATGAAGGCGCATTGGCCTTCAACGGTTAAACCGGAATGGCAAGTTAAGCTTAATGAATATCCAATTATTCTACAAAAAGTGATTGCAGATTTTACTCTTGCCGCGACTAAGAATCACCATCTGATTCGTATAGCCGGAGTATCTGGTTCCGGTAAAACCACCCAAATCCTTCCAGCGGTTGAAGCCTACTGCAAAAAAAATAATTATGAACCAATCTTGATGGCTGCTCGTCGTTTTGTCGAATATCATCCACATTATCAAGAGATCAAAGAATATTATGGCGACGAAAATCTTCGCAAGCTAACTGATGAATTTAGTACCATCATGTTATTCCTGACATTATCAGAACTAATTAAAAATGGTTACGATATCATACTTGATGTTACACTGTTGGACCCTGAAATGGAAGCCATCTTACTAAAACTATTAAAAGCAGGGGATTATCAAATGTTGATTCTAATGATTGCAGTCTCGCCTACAATCACTGAACAATATTTACGGGGTCGCGCTTGGCGACATACTAAAGAAACCGAGCTTGAATTCATCCGCGCCACCTCGCACGCATTAGCATTCTATGCCGAAAACGCGCCCGAGCAACGTATTATCATCTGGAGTGTCTACGATAAACCACCAATCTATGATGGCCCAATCAAAGAATCACTAAGTATTTTTAACGATTATTCTGCGCGAGAAACTCTACCTCAAAAAGATGACGACGCTCGTCGTAATGCAAAAATTGACTATCTCAGTAATTTATAATTGGTTCAAATTGATTTCAGGAAATTTGGCGCGAATGTGCTCAGCATAACCATTATCAATATTTTTCCAGGCCTTCTTCATTCGAGAGATTTCTTTCTCATTATCAAAGAAAGACAGAAACGCTTTTTCAAATTCTTCAGGGGCTGGTCTAGACACCATTCTTGCCACATCCATATTGGGGTTACCAGTTCCTGCAAAGCAAAAATCAATCACTCCTATTACCTTATCATTCTCATCTAACAAAATATTACCAAGATTTAAATCTCCATGCACAAGCTTAGCTTCTTCTGTAGCCTTTATATACCTATGGTCTGCATCAATATGCTTGTTATAATGCTCGTAATCCAACTCGTGCAAAAAATCCGACAAGGGATACTTTACTTCGTCTGGGGCACCTTTTAAGTCGATACCAGAAAGTTCCTTGATAAATTTCGCCGTATCATAGGCTACACCTAAAAGGGCAGTATGTGATAGATGATAGATTCTGTCACCTAAAGTATACCCTTCAATCTTTTTGTGTACTGAAAATGGTCGTCCCTTCGAGTCATAATATAATTTCATTTGGGGCGTATAATAACTAGTTTTTCCGTCTACAAAATTACAAACTGCGGCATCTTTCACAATCATCTTGGACCAAAATGGGTTGCGCGGAAAACGGAAGAAATAGGAACCCTTGTCAGTAGTTACTTCAATTACTATATTGGTCCACCCTGTCAAAATATGCTCTGATTTAATCACCTTCTTACCCGCTAATGTTTCGGCAATAATATCATCCAACGGATCGGAAGGAACAAAAAAATTGTTCATATACACAATTATACCATACAAGCAGTTATTCATAGAATATGATATACTATTACTATGGACAATGTTAAAATTCTCGCCGTAGTCGGCATGAGTGGCAGCGGCAAATCAGTCATAGTGGACCATCTCACCGATAAAGGCTATCCAAAGGTTTATTTTGGGGGTATGATCTACAAAGAAATGGAAAAACGAGGAATTGTTCGCACTGAAGATGGTGAATCTGAAAAAAAATTTCGTGAGGAGATTCGTGAAAAAGAGGGCAAAGATTGGGTGGTAAATCAAGTTATCGCTGAGACCAAAGACCTCATTAGTGCCGGACAAAAGCGTATCATCCTAGACGGAGTTTACTCTTGGACTGAGTACAAGATATTGAAACACGAATTTCCGACCTGTCTAACTTTTGTCGCTGTAGTGGTAGACAAAAAAATACGTTATGATCGTGTCGCCAAACGTCCAGGGCGTGCGTTTGATGGGAAGGCCATTCGAGAACGTGATCGTTCCGAAATTGAAAATCTCGAAAAAGGTGGTCCAATCGCCGCCGCCGACTTTTATATTCTGAATAACGGTACGATAGAAGATGCTAAAACTAGAACAGATGAAATACTAAAGGAGATTGGATTTTGAGCAACGAAATTTCAGCAGTTTCATACAAAAAAGGGAATTGGATGCGCTATACCTTATGGGGTTTAGCAGCATTCTGTATAGCTATTTTGATAATTACTTTTATCAATATGATGAGCGGAGAAATATCCGCCGCAGTACCCGAGGGCTATAAGTTCGCTATCTCTGATGAGTATGGAGAAGGTAACGGAAAAGTTCGCACCACATACTACGTTTACGACAAGGCAATTTATGTTGAAACAGAAGGATATAAAGAAGATGGTGTAGATCGGGCTGTTTTGATATATGATGGTGTCAATACTTCAAAACTCGAGTTGAACGAAGCTGAAACCACTAAGGTCTGCTACGAAGGTAGCTGTGTCTATAAGCCAAAGGTACTGATTACGATTAAAAATCTAATAGCGCACAAAATTGGTCGCGAATATATAGGCTTTTAACATGAAACGACTCGTGCTTATAGATGGAAAATCGGTGTTTTACCGGGGCTATTATGCTATGGGTGCGCTCAGCCTTTCCGATGGCACACCTACGGGTGGAGTATATGGCTTTGCTGCCATTGCCATGGAAATCGTCAAAAAACTTGACCCCACCAAAGTCGTAGTGGCCTGGGATTCTAAAACCTCCGTCAGCAAACGTCGCGCCATCTATCGAGATTATAAAGCCGGGCGTATCAAGCCAGGAGATGATTTCTATACTCAAATCCCATTATTAGAAGAGCTAATCCACGATCTGGGTTGGAATTTTGTAGAAATCGATGAATATGAAGCTGATGATATTATTGGCACATTGAGCCGTGAAGCTGACGAAATTGGCGATTGGGAAACATATATTATTTCATCCGACCTCGACATGCTTCAGATCGTCGATGAAAACACTCATATGTGGCGTATTCTAAAAGGTTTTACTAATATAGAAAAAATCAATGTTCCTGAGGTTGAGGATAAGTACGGCATCAAAAAATCACAATTTTTAGATCTGAAAGCCTTAAAAGGTGATTCGTCGGATAATATCCCTGGGGTACCTGGTATTGGCGAAAAAACCGCTGCCAAACTATTAAACGAATACGATTCTCTTGATGGTATATACGACAATATAGATAACATATCTGGCTCAATTAAGATTAAGCTTGAATCTGGCAAAGAATCTGCCTATATGTCCAAGCAATTAGCTCAGATAATGTTTGATGCGCCCGTTGATTTAAACTCTCTGATTGATTTTAAATTCGATAAACCCCAAGTGATTAGTGGGCTAAAAAAACTCGAATTTAATTCTCTCATCCGTAAAATTGAAAAATTTGACAATAATAATTCAGCGACTAATATAGAGAAATATCCACCAATAGTCGAGAGTACAACAAAAATCGATCCTAAAATTAATCCCCCTGCCAGCGACTTGATTATTGATTGGAATATCAAATCATTAATGCATAATGATATTGACGTCGCTAAAGACATCATAGATAATCACAAACCATTCTGGGACTTATCACAGGCGGCCTTTCTATTGAATCCGTTGTCTAGGGAAGAGCCGCAATTAATTGCGTCAGAGGAAGTTTATCGGTCTCAACTTTCCCAATTTAATGAATATCCTAAACTGTATGATATATATACTCAATTTGACTTACCTCTAATCCCTATTCTTTATAAAATGGAAAAAAGAGGAATGTTGATTGATAGGGATTATTTTATCAAACTTAGAACCGAATATGAAAAAAATGCTCAAAGTCTTGAACAAAAGATTTATGAACTTGCCGGCACCGAATTTAATGTTA
This sequence comes from uncultured Candidatus Saccharibacteria bacterium, assembly GCA_947165975.1. Lineage (GTDB taxonomy): Bacteria > Patescibacteriota > Saccharimonadia > Saccharimonadales > Saccharimonadaceae > Nanosyncoccus. The sequence goes on from CAMVCL010000002.1 coordinate 14,321, forward strand.
ATTCGCCCATTCAACTTTCAGAAGTACTTTTTACCAAGCTACAACTGCCCACCAAAGGGATCAAGAAGACTACTCGCGGTTATTCAACTGGCGCAAAAGAACTAGAGAAGCTAAAAGAGTGCCACCCTGTTATTTCAGTTATCACCGAGTATCGCGAAGTAGCTAAATTACTCAACACCTATATTACCCCAATACCAAATCTTACTGATCAAGATAGCCGTATCCATACTACTTTTACTCAGAACGTTACTGCAACAGGCCGTCTTAGCTCCAAAGACCCAAATTTGCAAAATATTCCAGTCCGGACGAATGAAGGCAAACGTATCCGTACTGGTTTTATTGCCCCAGCAGGAAAGATTCTAGTATCAGCTGATTATTCTCAATTTGAATTGCGTCTTGCTGCCGTATTGTCAGGCGACCAGCCACTTATTGATGATTTTAATCAAGGAATTGATATTCATACTAAAACCGCTTCTGAAGCTTTCGGGATACCTATGTCGGAAGTCACCAAAGACCAACGCCGCGCCGCCAAAGTAATCAATTTCGGTATCTTATATGGCATGAGCGTCAAAGGTCTCTCTGATGCCGCTAAAATGCCTTTTTATGAAGCCAAACAATTTATTGAAAATTATTTTACTTTACGTGCCCCCATAAAAAAGAAGCTAGAAGAAATTTTGAAACAAGCTCGTGAAGAGGGCTACGTTGAGACTTTCTATGGTCGTCGCCGTCCTACTCCCGATGTAAAATCTTCTAATTTTGTCATTCGTCAGGCTGCTGAACGTGCTGCCGAAAATATGCCGATTCAGGGCACCGAAGCTGATTTAATGAAGCGCGCGATGATCAAAGTTGACGCCAAACTCCCGAAAGGCGCCAACCTTGTTATGCAGGTACATGATTCCTTGATTGTAGAGTGTGAAGAATCCCAAGCTGACGAAGTCTCCAAAATATTAAAACAAGAAATGGAATCAGTTGCCCCTGAGCTCCAGATTAAGCTTGCAGTCGACGTTACTACTGGTAAAAACTGGGGAGAACTCTAATTTAAGAGAATTTAAACGTAGGGGGTTGCATTCGTTTTTGACATGTGCCTATAATAGCGCAACCTAAGATAGGAGACACTATGTTAACCAAAAAACATCGTGTCATACATGTCAAAACACTCGCTAAAAAATACACGATTCCAATTAGAATAATGGCCTTAACATTGATCGTGCTATCAGGCGCTCTTAATATTTCGGCAAGAGAAGTCGCTGCAACTGGCTGCCCCGATTTAAAAGTAATCTTTATTCGTGGTTCTGGTGGCAAACGCTACACTAGCAAAGATTATCTAACCTTTAAGCGCGCGATGGAACAAAAACTCAACACTAGCTCGCTTCAATACATTATAGATGATCTAGACTACCCTGCTGCTAGTATTGATATCAGTGAAGGACACTTGGATACTTTTATAGGTGCCTACATTGGAGGTGGAGAAGCTTATAAATTTGGCGATAGTGTTCACGCGGGCACTAAATCACTCATAAAAGCCATTAATGACAACAAATGCAAAGATACTAAATATGTTATAGCTGGTTATTCTCAAGGCACAATTGTGCTATTAGATGCACTCAACAGTATCAGTGCCAATAAGATCATTTTTGCTGCCACATTCGGCGATCCCAAGATATATCTTCCCGAAGGTGCTGGTCTTGTTCCTAAAGCTTGTAGTGGCAAAAATTTATCTTCATATCGTATCCATGTTCCAGACTGCCGTGCCTACAAAGGTATGCTTGGAGCTAAAAGACCATACATTCCATCTAGTTATCAATATAAATATGGTACCTGGTGTAATAAAAAAGATATTCTTTGTAGTTCACGGTTTAGTATTAGCGACCACACGGCTTATGTAGAAGACGGCCTTTATGAGGATGCTTCGCGGTTTATTTTTGCTAAAGTCGCCAAAGCCTTTAACTTCAAAAATGAATATACTTCACCTCATGATACCGCTATCATTATTAATTCGACTTCATCAATTCCAAATAAGATCCCGCAGTTTAAAGTTGCGGTCTACGATCTGGCCAGTAGGACTTTTGAAGCGGGCGGTCGTGTTGCTCTTTACGACTATCATGGCAGTGCTAACTCTTTTACGCCCACAAAAAGATGCGACTTCTCATCTTGCACCCTAGCGGACATCAAAGTTCACCTAGACGATATAGAAAATGATCTGGGCCCACAGTCCAACAATGCATTACTCTCTAACTCTTTTCAGGTCATGAGGCAACTCAATTGGAGGTTTGGTTCAACTAAATCGCTAGCGATCTTTACGGATGCGAACTACGACTCATCAGGCCTCGGCGGTGTTAAGTTTTATGATGTTCAAAAGCTCAGTAAGCAAATCGATCCTGTCAATTTCTATATTATGACTAATCCTGAAAATGTTGAAAATTATCAGTCGCTCGCTAAAGCTACGGATGGCCAGGTTTTTTCTTCCGAGAATGACTCGTCAATATTTGTGGATGCCATCATGTCTCGTTACGATAGTCTACCGCGAGTAGAGGAAGAATTTCCTGATGAAAGTTATGACCATAATTATCCATCTTTACGAATTGATCAAATAGACAGGGAATCGAACACTTCCGCAAAAGTTTTTTTCACTTCAACTGGCAGCAAGACCATTGTCATTTTAAATGACACGATTCTTGGTGTTACGAATTTAAATCATCTTACTCTCACAGATTTAAGAAATGACCATGAGAACACCCTCACTTTAGTGCCAATCTTGAACGATTATCGCGGAGAACCCGTCTCAACCAAATTAAATTCCAAAGAAAACGAAATCGAGCCTTTTTCATTAAAAGGATTTATGCCTAAAGCACCCAATACTGGTAGGCAATAAAAAGGAGCCCCCTCGGGGCTCCTCCATTCAGATCTTAATTTGTTGCATAGGCAATATTATGTTCCATCGCCTGAGTTTCCAATGCGACTAGACGTTCTGCGTCATTGATTGCTGAGTTAACGCAATGCTTTACGCGCGCCTTTTCTTCGGCTTTTTTAGCATCGTTCCAGCGATCCAAAGTACCAACTAGATATCCAGTAATGCGACGTAATCTCTCAAACTTACCCTCTTCAAACCACATCGAATGTTCGTCGAAATATTCCTTCATTGCTGCTTCGCCAGCTTTTTCACCAATCAATTTCATACCAGTTTCAACCAAACAAGAAACATGCATATTTTCGTATTGCTCAAATTTTGCCAAAGCATCTTTCACTTCTTTTTCTGAAACCTTTGCGTAACGTGAGATCGACTTCACAAATCTTTTTATGTCGAAATTTTCAACTTCATTTGGGTTTCTATAAATAATTTTCTTCATGGTTTTTCCTTTCTAAGGGCTTCCTTTCAAGCGCCCACCATTTATTTATAAGCATTACCTACAATTCATTATACCCCACATATAGCGTCTGTCAATACATTTTTCACACTAAATGTGGTGTTTTTCCACAATTTGGCCATTTCGTGATAAAATTAAGAAGATAAAATGCCAAGTTGGAATATTCATTTAGAGGCGGGAGAGCGCCTTGCGAAAAAAATCAAGTTTTCCGGAGCCGAGCGGAAAGAATTTTTGTTAGGATGCTTACTGCCCGACATCAATAATGGCTATATTAATAAAGTTAAAATTAAAAAACAGCATAAAGAAACCCACTATGCCTATAATCAAAAGAGTTCTTTAAATTTTTATGCCGAGAACCGCCAAAAGATATTAGAAAAAGACCCCATCTATCTTGGATACCTTTTTCATTTATATACTGACGGCTTCTTTAATTATGATTTTTATCGCACCATTAAACGCCATAAACTTGGCGAAGGATTAAATCATGACGAAAAAAGAAAAATAAAACACAATGATTTCTATATTTATGACACTAATTTCCATCATAATCTAGGCATCAAATCAGAAGATTTGCCCGTTCTGGCCAAGCGTGCAAACCAAATTAGTGTCGCCGAAATCACTCCTGATGATATTCAAGAGATCGAAAATATCCTAGTTGGAGACCAATTAAATGCCTCATCAAAAGGAAAAAAATATCTATTTTACACCAAAAAACGCTTAGACGAATTAATGGAAGATATGATAGATAGTTTCATGAACGATTACATTAGGAGAAACCATGCCTGAACTACCAGAAGTGGAGACCATTCGTCGCGGACTTAGTAAGTTTATTATTAATCATAAATTACAAGACACCGAAGTATTATGTGACAAATCCTTCATTGGCCAACCAGTCACAGGTAAAGTCAAATCAATTCGTCGTTTTGGCAAAGCATTAATTATCGATCTAGATAATAGTCAATCACTGATGATTCATCTGCGTATGACTGGCCAATTAATCTATGATGACCGCAATAATACTAGTGAACGATATGCTGCTGGCCACCCCAGTGACAATTTTACTGCCGATTTACCGAATAAACAGACCAGAGTCATCTTAAAATTAGACACCGGTACGCTCTATTTTAACGACCAACGCAAGTTTGGCTTTATTAAAGTGATAGCAACGAATGATGTTTCAAAAGATGCCTTTATTAAAAAGCTTGCTAAAGAACCCTGGGATATGTTACCAGACGAATTCTACGCAAAACTTCAAAAACACCCCAATTCCTGTATTAAAGCGACCATTTTGGACCAGACTATCATTTGTGGATTAGGTAATATTTATGCAGACGAAGCACTTTTTGCTTCGCATATTCATCCAGAACGCAAATGTAGCTCCATTACAAAAGATGAATCAACCAAACTTCTCGAATCGGCCAAGGAAGTTATGGATAAATCTATCGCTTCGGGTGGCTCGACCATGGCGACCTATGTTAAAGCAGACGGCACCAAAGGTGATTATCTAGAAAAATTTGCCCAGGTTTTTCGTCGTGAGGGTCTAGACTGCCCGAATTGTCATACCAAGATTATCAAAATCAAAGTTGCCGGCCGAGGTACACATATTTGTCCACAATGTCAATTATTGGCTCCATCAAAGCCCCAAAGGAGCGCGTATCATCTTTCCGAAAGGAGCTCGAAAAAATGATTAAGATTTTCACCGGCGATGATCGTCTTCGTGCTAACCAAACAATCACTAGATTGCTTGGCCAAAACTATGAGATTATAGAAGGGGGCGATTTAACCCCCAACGATTTACCAAGTATCTTTCAGGGCTCATCTCTCTTTGATAAAACTAGAAACATCCTTATTCGCGACCTTAGTGTTAATCAAGCAACCTTCGAAAAACTCCCGGACTATCTCAACACTCCGCACAATGTCATTATCCTGGAATTAAAGCTTGATAAACGCTCCGCAACTTACAAAAATTTGAAAGATCAAATTGAGATTATCGATTTTTCTTTACCCAAAGATCCTAATCTTAAGTTGGTGTTCGATATCTACAAAATCGCCAAAACTGATGGGCAGCGTGCAGTCAAAATGCTTTCCAAGATTCAGGCCAGTGAAGAACCTATCAGATTTTGTGGACTTTTAATTTCACAGGCACTCAAAGACTATAAGAATCACCAGGGAATCAAAGAAAAGAGAGTCCTACATGAACTCTCTAAGCTCGATTTAGATCTCAAATCTACTTCTTTTCAGCCTTGGCTTTTGGTGCAGTCTTTTTTGCTGAAGCTTCCTTCGTTGTAGCGGCCTTTTTAGCAGTCTTGGCAGTCAATTTAATACCAGCAGCCTTTGCCATCTCGTGAAGTTTGGACTTACGACGAGCAGCTGTATTTTTCTTAATTAAATCCTTCTTAGCGGCTTTGTCATACTCTGATTGAGCTTTTGCCAAAGTTTCAGCCGAAGGGTTCAAACGAAAAGCCTTCAAAGCAGTCTTGATATCTTTCTTAATTTGTACATTGTGCTCGGTGCGTTTTTCAGCCTGACGAGCAGCCTTTTTGGCAGATTTAATAATCGGCATCTAACTTCCTATTTGAATTAAAAATTAATGACTTTGGTACATTATACCGCACTTCCCCTAAAAAGTAAAGGGTAAAGAATCTTGCGGTTTTTTTAAGCTTATGGTAATATAAAAAAAGAAAGGTAAAATATGCCAGACGACAACACCCAAACAACACCATCGATTCCGCCGGTTGATCCGACTGTGGCTGGTACTTCGGCACCAACTGAATCAGAATCCAATCCGATTACTGATTCGGCCCCTGAACCAACTCCGGCACCTGAACCCGTCCCAGAGCCTACTTCGGCCCCCGTCAGTTCTAGTGTTGTCGATCCAACTTTACCACCGCCCGATGACTCGGCATCTAAGCCGGCTCCGGTATCAGATAAGTCGTCTATCTATGCGGAAGTGACTAGCAAGATTGCCTCATCTAAAAATGTTTTAATTGCACTTTCTAGCGACCCATCTGTAGATGAGATGGCGGCCGCAATTGGTCTTCAGTTATTCCTTGATAAACTAGGCAAGCGTGCTACCGCGATTTATTCTGGTTCCACTCCAAACGCGCTTGAATTTCTTAAACCAGAAGAAACTTTTGAGTCTACAGCTGACGCATTGCAGGATTTTGTCATTGCTCTTAATAAGGAAAAAGCTGACCATTTACGCTATAAGCTGGATGGTGATTTTGTTAAGATTTATATTACTCCATACAAAACCAGAATAGCCGAAACTGATTTAGATTTTTCATATGGTGATTACAATGTCGATCTCGTACTCGCATTAGACGTAGCAAACGGCATCGATCTTGATTCCGCCCTGCGTGAGCACGGTCGTATTATGCACGATGCTGTAATCATCAATATTACGACAGGTAAACCAGGTAAATTTGGCGAAATTGAATGGAGCGATAAGTCTGCCAGCTCAGTATCAGAAATGATTGCAACCCTACTTTACAAAATTAGCGATGCAAAAATAGAAAAAGAGGAAGCTACCGCATTTCTCACTGGTATCGTCGCCGCCACCAACCGTTTTTCTAATTCCATGACTACATCCGATACAATGAAGATTGCATCCAAGCTTATGGAATCTGGTGCCAATCAACAGCTCGTTTCTAAGAATATTACTCCTGACGTTGATAACGAGATGGCAACCATAACTATGGCCACACCAGCTGGAGATTCGCTCGCCACACTAGAGACAGAACAAGAAGAAGTTGACCCGACTAAACTTGACATTCAACACGGCAATGAAAGTCCGACTGACGAAGCTAAAGAGATTGATGATCCTATCACTGAAAAAAGCAGTTCTTTACTCGATGATTTAAAGGCTGCAGAAGCAAGTTTGGCTGGTGCGGGCGCCGAAGTCACACCAGAAGATAAGCAAACCGCCCTAAAAATCAATAATGGAGAAGAAGAAAAACCCTCCGACGACGACAAAGAGTCGGTTAGTCCAGAAGAATCTAAGATAGATAATGAAGAATCCAAGGTTGAGTCCAAAGATGAGAACACGATAAAATCTGACGAAAGTAAGCCTACAGAAAAAACAGAGACTTCTGCGGAAGAATCCGAAGAAGATGCGCTTTCACTTTCGCTTAAAGAAGCTGCCGCTGAATTAACAAAAGAGGCTTCAAACGAAATCCCGGCTCCGGCTCCAGAACCAGTTCAAGAGCCTGCTCCGACGTCAGCTTCTGAGCCAGTTGCCGAAGCTCCAGCTGAAGCATCACAAGAAGAACCAGCCCCGGCTCCAGAACCAGCTCCAGTTCCAACGCCGGCTCCGACCCCAGCCCCAGCCCCGGCCCCGGCTCCAGAACCAGCTCCAGTTCCAACGCCGGTTCCCGAGCCAACCGCCCCAAAGTTTTTGGTAGAACCACTTCCAGAATCTGGAGAAGATGAGGGTTTATCGTCCGACAGTGAGCCAATACACTTAAATAGTCAAGAAAAAGTATTACAGCCTACTACCGATTTATCAACTATCGGTACAGGTGAGCCAGGTGATAATAAATATGGTCAAATGCTTGAAGCTGCTCTTGAGGGTCTAAATAATGCAACTCCAACAATGCCTGCTGCAGCACCAGCTGCTAATCCAGCAGCTGCTAGCGCACCATCCGTGCCATCTAATCCAGAGATTAATGGTGTACCAGAAATGAATTATATGCCAATGCCAGGCGAAGAGATTCTGCCACCACCTCCGACTCCACCAATCAATATGGCAAATGTCACTGCGCCAAATCCTAGTGCCGCTCTACCACCTACTGAACCAATTCAGCCGGCCGGTCCCGCCCCAGAGCCCACTCCAGAACCATTAGGTGCTCAACCTGCTATGCAAGATCAGATATATACTCCACAAGCTGCTGATCCAGGCGCCTTCAAGATTCCTGGAATGTAAGAAAAAAGACCCTCTCGGGGTCTTTTTTTATTGTTTTTTTGTGCAAAAAAATGGCGGAACCGACGAGACTCGAACTCGCGACCTCTGCCGTGACAGGGCAGCGCTCTAACCAACTGAGCTACGATTCCAGTAATCACATTATATATTATTTCGAGTCAAAACGCAACCCCCCTTGTAAAATTAGTGAATCCGTGCTATAATACACGCTAATATGGCTATAAAAGTAACTAGAAAAGATCAAGGCGAGGCAAACGAAAATATCATTCGTCGTTTTAATCGCAAAGTCCTTCAGAGTGGTATGATGCCGTTGAAAAAGTCGCAAATGCGCTTTAGCAAACCAATGTCTAAGCGTGAACGACGCTTAAAGGCTATCATTCGTGAAGCCCGCAAGGCTGAAAAGACCGAACGCATCAAATTAGGACTCAAATAAATAAATCTCTCCTTATGGGGGAGATTTTTGATGCATATGCTCCCTAACTCCTCTAAAGGCTAGAACCGTTTAGAATATGCTATAATTACACCAAAGGAGATTTATGATTATATTATTTGGTCTGGCTGGTTCAGGCAAAGGTACCCAAGGCAAAGCATTATCTGAGATTTTTGGTTGGCGCTGGCTATCAGTTGGCGAAGCAATTCGTCAACATGGCGGCTACGAGGAGATTATTAACAGAGGCGGTCTTATTCCTGACGAAGATGTTATCAAACTTATGGATAAACAGATAAAAAAGGCCGAAGACGAAGGATTCGATGTGATCTTAGACGGCTACCCACGCGATAAAGAACAAGCCGAATATATTATGAACACCATGGCTGAAAAAATCGATGGCGCCATTATTTTGGAGGTCCCCAAAGAAGAATTATTCGCCAGACTGGCACTTCGTGGCCGTGACGACGACAAAGAAAGATCGAGTATAGAAAAGCGTTTTGCAGTCTTTGAACAAAATATTTATTCAATTCTACCGCTATTAGAAGGCAAGAACGTTCCAATTGAACGTGTAAATGGTGTTGGTAAAATTGAAGAAGTTACTGAACGGCTAGTACAAGTTGTTAAAAAGATGAATATAGACGCCACTGAACAAACCTCTGATGTTAATGGTGGAGAAATCGAGAAAAGTTATGGGGAATAGTGGTATTATCAACATCGAAACAGCCAGTCGCGAAAAAGTTCAAGAGAAAATCTCTGCTATGCGAGAGTGTGGCAAGATTCACGGACAGCTATTTAAAGACCTTAGAGAATACGTCAAGCCTGGCATGACCGGCAAAGAAATCGATGCTTGGGTTCGCAAAGAGATTGTGAAACGTGGTGCTAAAGTCGCCTATGACATGCTTGAAGAAGAATTTCCTGGCGCAATCTGCATTTCAGTTAATGATGAGTTGGTCCATGGTGCACCTAAAGACGAACCATTAGAAGAAGGTGATAAAGTCTCTTTCGATTTAGATATTTATTATAAAGGCTACTATACTGATTCTGCCTTTACTATCCTAGTCGGCGATAAAGGTTCTCCCGCCATCAAGAAAATGATTTCCGTGACAGAATCATCCATGTGGGAGGGAATTGCCCAAGTCAAACCCGGTGCGCATATCGGTGACATTGGACATGCTGTCGAAAAAGTTTTGAAAAGAGGACATCTAGGCGTGATTGAGAATTATATTGGTCACGGTATAGGTAAAACTATGCACGAATCTCCTGAGGTCCCAAATTATGGCAAAAAAGGTCACGGTTACAAGTTAGTCGAAGGCGATACGATTTGTATTGAGCCAATGTCATGTCTTGGTAAACCTGCCAACTATATTGATAAGGATGACAACTGGACTGTCAAAATGAAAGACGGCAGCATTGGTTGTCACTGTGAACATACAGTACTTGTCACTAAAGATGGTTATGAAGTATTAACCTTAGCAGACTAGTATATTAGCATTTTGATTTTTTATGATATAATAAGCTTATGGATGAAAATAATCGTTTCGTGACAGGTCTCGATGTAGGCACAGAAAATGTCCGTGCCGTGATTGCTTCTGTCGACAAAGATGGCAAAGTTGCTATTGTTGGCTACAACGAGGGTAAATCCGCTGGTATGCGCAAAGGTATTCCAGCTAACCTTGCAGGCCCCGCTGGCGCAATCGATAAAATGCTCGGAGACGCCGAGCGCATGGGCGGCTACGATGTTCGTTCAGCCTATGTATCCATCAATGGTTCTACAGTGATTTCTACTCAAACCGAGGGCATGATTGCTGTCGGTAATTCTGACCACGAAATCGTGGGCGAAGATTTGGATCGTGTTGAAGATGTTGCCGTTTCTGGACGCATTCCAGCCAACAGAGACGTTTTAGCGGTAATCCCACTCGAATATGCTATCGATGGTCAAGCTGGCATTAAAGATCCAATGGGTATGGCGGGTGCTCGCCTAGAGATGCGCGCTAACGTTATCTCAGCCCTCACGCCAAATTGTGAAAATCTTAAAAAAGCAACAATGAACGCTGATGTACAGGCGCTCAGACTGGTTCCAAGTGTAGTCGCAGCTGCTCGTGCTGTATTGACTGATCGTCAAAAAGAAAATGGTGTCGCCGTAATTGATTTTGGTGCTACTACAACCTCAGTTGCAGTTTATGAAGAAGGCGATTTACAATATGTAGGCGTAGTTCCAGCTGGCTCCAACAACATTACTAATGATCTCGCTATCGTCCTTGCCGTTGATCCAGACCTTGCCGAAGAGATTAAAACCCGTTTCATTACTGGTAATTTTGATACCGATAAATCTCCCGCCATCAAAGTAGGGAAGCACGGCGAGCGTACTTTTGATCGTAAAGAAGTTGAAGAAGTTGTCATGGCTCGTCTCGACGAAATATTTGCTGAAATTCGCAAAAAACTAAAAGCCGCCAAGTATGACCAACGTCTTCCAGAGGGAATTATACTCACTGGCGGAGGCGCCAAAATGCGCGATATTGAACTCTACGCTAAAAAATGCCTTGAAGCGTCTGTTAAAATCGGTACCCCAATTGGTCTTGAAGGTGTTGCTGATGCCGTAGAAAAACCCGAATTTGCTGCTGCTGTCGGTCTTGCTCAACTTGCCGCCGAAGACTCTATGTATCAAGCTCCTATGGGCAAAAAAGCTAAAAAAGCTAAAAAATCTGGCGATTCTGCTGGGTTCTTTAAGAAATTGTTCTCTAGATTCTAAAGCAAAAAATCAGCCTTTAACAAACCCCTTATTTCAGATAAAATCACGCTTTCAACCCCCTTGATTTTTCGTGTTTTTCGGTGTATACTAAACACAAAGTAAAGTGAGGTAGTTATGCCAGAAATTAAACCAACAGAGGTGGAAAGTAAAGCAAGTATTAAAGTTGTAGGTGTAGGCGGTGCCGGTGGTTCTGCAGTTGAGCGCATGAAGGAAGTGGGACTTTCTGGCGTGGAATTTGTTGCCATTAACACCGATGCTCAAGCCCTACATCACTCCCCAGCCGATGTCAAAGTCCATATCGGTAAAGGCCTTGGTGCCGGTGGTGATCCCGAAAAAGGTCGTGAGGCTGCCGAAGAAGGCAGAGAAGCCATCGATAAGGCTCTAGACGGCGCTGACATGGTATTTATTACGTTAGGTGCCGGTGGTGGTACTGGCTCTGGTGCGGGTCCTATCGTTGCCGAAGAGGCTCGTAAGAAAGATATCCTTACCGTAGGTGTGGCAACTAAGCCATTTACCTTCGAAGGCGCACGTCGTCGTGCAAATGCCGAAGTTGCTATTGATAAGCTCGCTCGTCAAGTTGATGCCCTTATTACTATTCCGAACGATCGCTTACTTCAGACTATTGACCCACGTACTCCGCTTCTCGAAACCTTCAAGATTGCTGACGACGTTCTACGTCAAGGTGTCCAAGGCATTTCGGAGTTAATTACTGAACACTCACTCATCAACCTAGACTTTGCTGATGTTAAATCCATCATGAAAAACGCCGGTTCTGCCCTAATGGGAATTGGTCGCGCTTCTGGCGAAAACCGTGCCGTAATTGCAGCTCAGCAAGCTGTCGAATCACCACTAATTGAAGTCAAGATTGAAGGCGCTCGTGGTGTGCTCTTCAGCGTCGCCGGTGGTTATGATATGTCAATGAGCGAAGTTCAAGAAGCCGCCGAAGTTATCACTGGCGCTGTCTCGCCAGATGCTAACATTATCTTCGGTGCTTCTATCCGCCCAGAATTAGAAGATGAGCTTATTGTTACGGTGGTCGCTACTGGATTCGATTCTGATTATTATGCAGAACCTGAACCAGAACCAATTGCCGAAACCACTAGTAGTTTCAAAGACGAGAAACCAGCCGCCGAAGCTAAGGATTTTGCCTTAGAGAATAAATCCAATATGTGGGATTCTATCAAACAAGAACCAGAACCAGAGCAGCCCGCCATCACTAATGATGACGAACTCGATGTCCCACCTTCCCTAAGAGAACGTCTCAAAAACAAGAAGCGCAAATAGAAAGGAACCGCGGATGGAACGTAAATTCAGGATCGGAGATAGCAAAGTTCTAGAAAGCCGCGAAACGGTAGATGGTACTATGATTCGTCGCCGCCGTGAGACTACGGACGGTCATCGTTTTACTACTTATGAACGCATCGAAATGCCACCGCTTACTGTTAATAAACGTAGTGGTAATAAGGAAATCTACGATCGCGACAAACTTTTACTTGCTGTACGTCGTAGTGTAGGCAAATTCTTCAATTCTGAACTTGAAGTTGAAGAAGTCGTTAATAAAGCTTCTGATATCCTTTATTCTTATGGTACTGACGAGATTACTAGTAAGCAGATCGGTGAGGCTGTACTTGATGTACTTGCTGAAGTGAATGAAGTTGCCTATGTGCGTTTTGCCTCCGTCTTCCGTGAATTTAAAACGCTCGAAGATTTTGAAAATATCTTAAAAGAGCAGAAAAGGAAAAAATAATTTATGAGGGTGGTTTGTATCTATAAAGATAATCAAGATTATTCGCGTTCCGTCGAAGAATGGATTGAAAATTTGTATCGTCAAACTGGACGCGAAATCGAAACTATGGACCCAGATCAGAATCCGGGTTTTTGTGAAGCATATGATATCGTCGAATATCCCACTATCGTTGCGATTGCCAACGACAGTTCGGTTCGTGCCATGTGGCGCGGTCGTGAACTGCCGCTTCTCAACGAGGTGCTCTCATATATGATATAATGTAAGCATGAACGATATGGATATAGATATTAATGCTACCGAGACGGTTGATACCATCGTCAACAATATTTGGGTACAAAGATTATTTTGGTCTTGTGTTGTTATCCTGGTATGCATTTTGTTATATTTTATTATTTCGCGCATCATAGCTTCAAGAGAAAAGAAACGCTCCAAAATTTTTAGCAACAAAAAAAGTAAGACTTATTTAAAAATGCTGCGCAGTGTCACTGGTTATGTTCTAATGGCTGTGGCCGTCCTAGCAATTCTGCAAATTTTTGGTATCGATACGTCCTCAATGCTTACCGGCATCGGCATTATTGGTATCATCGTTGGTTTTGCCGTTCAGGATGCATTAAAAGATATCATCAAAGGGTTCGACATTCTTTCAGATGACTACTATAATGTAGGAGATATCGTTAAGTACGGTGAAAATACTGGCAAGATTCTTTCTGTTGGGCTTAAGACGACCAAAATGCAAGACATTATGACGGGAAACATTGTTTCAGTTTCAAATCGCAATATTGATCAGGTTGAAGTTGTTTCGGGTGATATCTATCTCACTATCCCTTTGCCATATGATTTACCAGTTAAAAAAGCCGAAGAAATACTCCGTACCGCGACCGCCAAAATACGTCGTCAAGATGATGTAAAATCGGCTGAGATGTATGGACTCACTTCGCTCGGTGATTCCGCCATGAACTATCTTATTGGTGTCACTACTGATCCGTCACTCAAACTTCGCATTCGTCGCAAAGCACTACATACAATTGTTACAACTCTGGAAGAAGACAAAATCCATATTCCATATCCACAACTAGATATACATAACAAAAAATAAATCACCAGACGACACAAACGTTTTATCACAACAGGGAAATGTGGTATAATTTTAGAATGAAATATAGAGCTGGAGAACGCCGTAAGGCTATTGAATATGAAAAAGCCATCACTGATTGGTGGAAGAAAAATCATACTTTTGAAAAATCGGTAGAAGAGAGGCCGATTGATAAATCTTATGTTTTTTATGACGGCCCCCCATTTATCACCGGTAATCCACATCATGGCACGCTGCTTAGCTCTATTGTCAAAGATGCCGTACCGCGTTTTTGGACTATGAATGGTTATCGAGTAGAAAGAAGGTGGGGTTGGGATTGTCACGGTCTCCCAGCCGAAAATTTCGTTGAAAAACAACTCGGCATCACTGATCGTCGCGAAATCGGCACCAAATGGTCACTTGAGGATTACATTATTAAAGCTCGTGAATCCATGGTTGCTAATTCCGAAACCTGGCGTTCTACGATTGATCGCATTGGACGCTGGGTAGATTTCGATAATTGCTATCGTACTATGAATAAGGATTTCATGGAATCTGTTTGGTGGGCTTTTAAACAACTCTACGACGCTGGCAAAATCTATGAAGGCCGCAAAGTTCTGATGTATGATACCAAATTCGCTACTCCAGTTTCTAAAGCGGAAGTTACTATGGATAACGACGCCTACCAAACCGTCACCGACCCAAGCGCATATGTAAAATTCAAATTAACAGATAAAGTCGAGCGACTCCAGTCCGAAGATGCAGATACTGATATTTATCTTCTCGCTTGGACTACAACGCCGTGGACTTTACCGGCAAATATGTGTCTAGCCGTCAGTCCAGACTTGGAGTATGGTGTCTACGATGTCGACGGAGAAAAGTTTATCGTTGCTCTTGAACGTGGCAAAACCCTCTTCAAAGGCCAAAAACCCGAAAAGGCCTTTAAAGGCGGTTCTTTAGTCGGCAAGAAATACCAACCTATCATCGAGGTTGCCGATGGATTATATGATTTGGGCTTGCGTGGCGATAAGGGTACGATAATGCGCAAAGATACTTATACCGTGCTTCCTGGCGACTTTGTTTCTGCTGAAGACGGTACCGGCATCGTTCACTGTGCACCGGCCTATGGTGAAGATGATTATGCACTAGCAGGGAAATACGAATTAGATTTCGTTGATTGTCTAGATGAAAATGGCTACTATCTTCCAGAGATGGCTGAAGAGCTTCATAAAATTGGCGTTCGAGACACTGATGAACACGGCATTCAGATTTGGGCTGCTAATAAGTTTATCGCCAAATGTCTCGAAGCTGCTGGTATTATCTATAAGATTGAATACATTCAACACGAATACCCCTTCAACCCGCGCAGTAAAGAGCGCATCATGTACCGCGCTTTTCCATCTTGGTTCTTTGATGTCGAAAATCAAAAACCCCTCATGCTTGCTGAGAACGAAAACATTAACTGGTTCCCAGGCTATTTAAAACATGGTCGCTTTGCAAACAATATTGAACAAGCGCCAGATTGGAACCTCAGCCGCGATCGCTTTTGGGCCACTGCTATGCCAGTTTGGAAAGGGGATAAGGGCACAATAAAAGTTGTCGGCTCCTATCATGAGCTCGAAGAACTTTCAGGTAAAACCCTAGAAGATTACCACCGTCCTTGGGTAGACGAGATCGAATTTGACATTGACGGCGAGCATTTCACTCGTATTGAAAAGGTATTAGATTGTTGGTTTGAATCTGGCTCTATGCCATTTGCTCAACTTCACTATCCATTCGAGAATAAAGAAAAATTCGAAATGAACTACCCGGCTGATTTTATCGTTGAATACGTTGGTCAGGTACGCGCTTGGTTCTATTATGTGCATACAGTAAATACCGCATTAGCTGAAATTGGTGCTTTTGGCGAGAAAGCCAAAAAAGGCGCCAAAAATGCCTATAAAAACGTCATTACCACCGGTACTCTCGCTGGTAATGATGGCCGCAAAATGAGTAAATCTCTAGGTAACTACACCGATCCAAATGTTCTGATGGATCAATTTTCGGCCGATTCTTTACGCTTCTTGCTCCTTTCTAGCCCGGTTTTATCTGGCGAAGATTTTGCCTTGCTTGATAAAGACGTCTCAGACGTTAATCGTAAGTTAGCTATGATCTGGAATGTTTATGACTTCTTTACTACCTATGCTGAAGTCGAAGGCCTAGATTCTGATGATTTTACAGACGAGCGAGCACCGAAGTCAAATAATCCTCTAGATGCCTGGGTTCTCTCCCGTATTTATCAACTCCGCGATGAGATTACTGAAGGTATGGAAGAATATAATCTCCCTAAGGCCTTAGAAAGCGTTTTGCCTTTCATTGATGATATGAGCAACTGGTTTGTTCGTCGTTCGCGTCGTCGTTTCAGTAAAAATATTGATAATACTGACAAAAAACAAGCCTTTTCAACGCTATATTATATATTGGTATATCTTTCTAAACTTCTCGCTCCCTTTACTCCGTTTCTTGCTGAAGAATTATACCAAAAAATGACAGGGAAAAACGAATCTGTCCACCTTCTAGATTGGCCTAAAGCTGGTACTATTGACACCGATATCCTTGAAGAAATGGCTCGTACACGTCAAATCATTACAGACGCTTTAGCACTTCGTATGCAGAAGTCAGAGAATGAGTCTCAGATCAAGATTCGTCAGCCACTCGCTAAGCTCACCTATGACGGTGATAAATTAGATAATTATTATGAGCAGATTATCGCTGATGAAGTTAACGTCAAAAAAGTTGAACACGCCAAAAAGTTCACTCTTGATAAGAAGATTACTAAAGACCTTGCGGACGAAGGGCAGGCACGCGAAATAATTCGTGCTGTTCAGGCCGCCCGCAAACATGCCAATTTAAATATCGATGATGAAATTAAATTATCATTATCATGTAATATACCTAAAGGCTTTGAAAATCTTATCAAAACTGAAGTCGGCGCTCTAGAAATTACCAAGACAGGGAATTACTCTCACGACGAAATTGCTAAGATCTCTGGTGAGTCCGTCACCATCTCACTTGAAAAAATCTGACAGAAATATCCTAAATAGGTAATAATCTAGGTAAAGAATAGCTTAATTTTAGTGAGCATTTGACAAATCCATTTATTTTTACATCCTTTCTTCATCCGAGCCAATACTTTTTTAGCGGGGATGGAGCGAAACGTTGTAAAAATAACGTGACATACAATCAATCGCAAACTAAAAATTAAGCTATTTTTGCTAGTTTTTTACCTCTGTTAATTTGACAAAACATCAATTTTAAAGCATAAACACTATTGACAAAATTAACAAAGTGTGCTACACTTAAAACAAGTTAGAAAATAAAATAAAAATTCTAACAAATAATAAACAAAAACAAAAATAATAAAAACAAAGGAAAACATCATGGAAGAAACTATCAATCTACCAAAACAAGTTATCGATTCTGAATGGAAAGATGACATAGACTATGTACCATACGAAGACGAAGGAACGTACGTATCACCACAAGAAGTAAGAAAGACAACGATCGACAGAATCAAAAAATCGCCCATTAAACTAGCCATAAGGGGCATGGTAGATTGGGACAAAATTAAAGAAAATCTCTCAGCCTAACTAGGTTAGAGTAAAAACCAAAACGTTTTCCAGAAAGGAGTACTTTATAAGATGAGTGCCAAAATAACAACCTTAATCGAAAGGATGACCAATGTAAAATATAGCCCATTAAATATTAGTAACTTTCAAACAGTTTACGAGTTAGCGATATTACTAACAAGTATATTATAAAAACCATAAATTACCTAAAAAACCGAACACTATGTTCGGTTTTTTAGTGCAAAAAATCCCAAAATTTATTCAGAGATAAGCATAAAAACATTGACCAAAAAATAAGCTTATGTTAAACTAAAAAACAGAAAGGTCTACCAATAAAATAATTTAATAGAAAAAGCTATGGACAACTATCTCATAGATCGAGAAACTCTTGGTAAGTTTGTCGATGAACTTATTAAAAGAAAGGCTCTGCCAGTCAATACTCCAGAGGAGCTCAATAGCCTCAGGGAAGAATCTATTAAGTCGCTAGACGACAAAATCGGCATGGCTATTTTCGGCAGCTTAACCGCCGAGCAGGATACTGAATTTAATCAACTACTTGATCGTGGTGATGCGAGCGAAAGTGAATTTGAAGATTTCTTCAATCGTATTGGTCTTGATGTTGAACAAAAGATTACCGACACAATGAACGCTTTCGGCGCAGAATTTTTAGGAGGTCAAAATGCCTAATCCAGAAATAATGAGTTTTTCTAATAGTGAATCGACTGATCCATCCGCAGAACACATCGGAGAGGATCTAGGAACAGTCCAAGCTCGTGGTGCTATGGCAATGGATGTTGCCAAAGAACAAACTGGAGGCCAAATCTTTCAAAACTTAAGCAAAGAAGAATTTAATAGCTTCGATGTCAGTAAGCTGAGCAATGAGCAATTAGTGCAGGCTTATCATGAGGTAACAGCACTTAGAGCTCAAATTGAACAAGGTAGCTCCGCTCAGAACTCCGAAAATACACAGAATATGAGCGCCACAGAAGTTGCTCAAAAAGTAGCCGAGCCTGAACCTACTCCACAGGAGCCAGAGATAATCGATTCAGAGAGAGCACGTAGTACCTTAGATAAAGCCAAGAAAAATCAATCAGCTAAAAGTTGGCTAACTAAGAAGACCATGGCAGTAGTAATCGCTGCATCACTTTTGGTTGGAGGAGCTATCGGCTATTACGGAGCTGAAGCTAGCACTTCGTCAGCAGAATCAGGTGGACGTACAACGGTCGAAGACAATATCGACCAAGACGCTCTTGGCCAAGAGACTATTGAAAATACTGAACTAACAGGTGAATTATCTAACGGCGTACACTATGATTATCGCGAATATGCAGACTACGACAATAAAACAAGCGAATATGCATTCGGCTACGATAAATCAGAATTTTTCAATGACCGAGAAGCGACCGAAGATGCCTGGATGGAAATGGCAAATAAATCGCCAGAATACATCAGTTCATACATCGACGTTTTGACTGACGAAGAAAAAGCCGAGCTTGGTATCGACAATATGTCCACTAGTGAACTAGATGATTATCTAAGTAATGCGCAAAACATTGACGGCGGAGCAAAACAACAAAAGATATTTGAAAAACTCAATCAAATTGCCCGCGACAAAGAGAACACACGCTATGAATTTTATTATGAGAACGATACGGAGTATTCTTACTATCATGTTTTCAATGACGAAAACAAAGACGGCAAATATTCGCCAGAAGAAATGCGTGTTTATTATTCCAAGGTTCCAAGAAATGGCGCCCCTCAAGTCGATGTGTATCGTCTAATTAACGGGCAATGGACCAAAGTTATTGATCTGAACATCCAATGTGGTTTCCAGCCAAATCAAGAGACTGTGCCAGAAAACATGCAACTTATTCCAGACAATCCGGATACTGGTTCAGAAACGACTGGTTCCGAAGGTACCGGTTCCGAAGGTACTGGCTCCGAGGGTACTGGCTCCGAAGGTACTGGTTCTGAGGGTACTGGTAATGAAGGCACTGATATCAATCCAAAAGACCCCGATAACCTAATACGTATTGATCAAAACATTGACGAAAACATTAGTACCGACATTGGCACCGAAAATATTAATCATAATCCAAATCCGGGTGTTTCTGAAGCAGATAAGACCAATAAACCATCAGGCGAAGAACACAAAGGGACAAAACCTGAGATCAAACAAAATGATTCGTCTAAGTCAGCCGAAAAAGTTCAGCCCCAAAAAACTGAGAATAGTCACAATCAAGATAAAGGCGGCAAAAATGATAAAGAATATAAACCTGTTCAAAGTAAAGAAGAGGCTCAGAAAAAAGCTGACAGTTCAGCTACTGAGGTCAAAAATGCTCCAACTGATAAACAATCAGTTAGCAATGAATTAAAAGATCTAGGAATTGATTAATGGTAGGAGAAAGGAAGACCATGAAAAATCACAAAACTAAACTTAAAACGCTAAGCGTTCTTGCTACGGCGGGTCTTAGCTTGGTTTCCGTTGCTTCAGTCTCTGCTTGGGGACCAGAACGCACCACATTCACGATGGAGAAGCCGGCTACTTATCCGACCTTTAACTCTATCACTAACAACCCAACCATTGGCGATGAAAGGGATTTCGTTAGGGTGGGAGAAATTAACGCTAAGGTTACCGACCTGAAAAACGAAGTTGAAATTGTACCAGGAAGACAATACTTAGTTTATGTCTATTTCCATAACAATGCTTCATCGACATTTAACGATTCTGCACACAATAATTCAGGTGTTGCACTAAGAACACATATGTCTACAGCATTTTCAACCGTGTTGACTCCCAGTAACAAGGGAAAAATTTCTGCAACCATTACAGCTGACAATAGTAATCCAGCTTCAGTATGGGACGAAGCTTACATGACTACCAAGACCGAAAAAGTTCTCATGCATTACGTCGCAGGCTCAGCCAAAATTTATAACGATTGGAAGGCCAATGGTTCAGTCATGCCTTCAACGCTATTTACCGAAGAAGGAGCCTTACTTGGTCTCAATAATCTAAACGGTATCATTCCAGGTTGTGAAGAGTATCACGGAGTAGTATCATATGTCCTCCAAGCCGAAGAGTTAGGTGGCTCAATTGATAAATCTGTTTCAAAAGATGGTGAAAAGTTTGGTGAAAGCATCAACCTTGCTCCAGGCGAAGAAGCCACTTACAGATTAACCATCAGAAACACCGGCGACGTTGCTTTGACCAATGCTACCATAAAAGATGTTCTACCAGCTGGTCTTACATTAGTCCCCGGCAGTGTAAAACTTACCGCTAACGACTCAAAGACCCCAGAATCATTATCAGACAATATCTTTGGAACTGGCTATAATCTTGGTACCATCGGTACTGGCAACACAGTCTACATTACTTATAAAGTAAAGGCAGGCGCCGACTTTGATTGCAAAGGTACGGAATTAACTAATAAGGCTACTTTGACCTACGACAGTGACCAAGAAAGTGGCGAAACCAAAGAAGACACAACGACGATCACTGTCAAAAAGACCGATTGTGAAGAACCAAATGAGCCGTTAGACGATTGCGAATCTAACCCTGGCTTACCAGAATGTAAAGAAAAGAACTGTAAGACTAATCCAGAGATGGAAGGATGCCAAGAGCTACCAAATACTGGTCCTGTTGAAATCATTATGGCAGCAGTAATCATTATCGGTATTGGCGGCGGCGGGTACTATCTATACAGAACGCAAAAGACTCTCAAAACTGTTGAAAGTGGAGTTTCCGGTAAAGAACCAAAAGTTAAAGACGGTTCTGACGAACTTAAATAATAACCGTTAAATCTACCCTCAGACCTAATTAGGGTTTGAGGGTAGATATAAGAAAGGGAAACTACAATGGAGCAAACAATAAATAACGACAATCCATCAGAAAAGCTTAACGATGATGAAGTCATCGATCTTTTTATTGATGGTTTAATGGAGGAAAAAGGTACGGCTGCTCCAACTGCAGAAGTTCACCAAGACATCCACGACAATCTTAAAAATCAGCTTCTCACCGAAATAGATCGCTCAATTATTGCCGAATTACCAGATGATAAACTAGAAGAACTAACTCGCGCTGCGGCAAGTGAAGGCGAGCTAAGTCCAGAAGTTGTAGCAAAGGCTGTTGAAGCATCCAATATTAATGTTACGGAAATTACTGGTGTTACAATGCAACGTTTTCGAGATCTTTATCTAAATAATGCAAATCAACAAAAGACGGAGGAATAATCCGTGAGCGAATCTGCACTAGAACAAAAAAGTGGACAAGAAATCAATCCATCTTCTGAAGAATGGCAAAAGCTTGGTCATGAAGTCCCCAAAAGTGACACGGAGACTACCGACGGGGGATCATCTAATCCAGAACAACCTACACAATCATCGGAACAAGTTGTCGACTCATTATCCAAAGAACAGCTTGAATACATTACCGAAAAATTAGGGAAACGTGGCCGTATCGCACTCATTGCGGCAGAACTTTCGAAAGAAGATCGCGATAATATTGTTCGTGAAGCCATTGACATGAAAGTCAAAGAGACTTCAAAAGAGCATCCTCTTATTACTAATTTCCCAATTATTGGTAGCTTAGTCAAAGCAGGGTATGCTGCTAGGCATCGCGATCGGGCCCGAGCTGCTATTAAAGAAGAAGGAAACTTATCAGCGGCATTTACATCTTTGAATTTAGATCCTACTAAAAGCCGCATTATGAACAGCAACTCGGAAAACATCGAAGATCGTGCTTTTCAGGTATTAGAAAATGCCGGCTACTCCGAAGAAAACCAAATTGATCGTGCTAGTTCTAGGCTTAACCAGAATGAAATAGTTGAAAAAATGGATGATGCATCCCAGGCGGCAGTGAAACAGGCGCTTAACGAATACTATTCTGGATTAAAAGGTGGAGAAAAATCTAAAGATGAACTCGCCAAAACATTTGACGAGCAGATTAAGGATACCTTTAAAGGCAAAGAATCTATTTCGTTTGATTCTATCAATAGGCAAAGGGAAGCACTTGAAAGCCTAGTCGATGATCCCAATATTCAAGCCAGCCAAGTTAAGACATACATCGATGAGCATCTGACATTATATAAAGCCTCCATGAAAGAAAGTATCAATACTACTCAAAAGGTAGACGGTATAATAAATGCGGTGGACAAAGCCGGGTTAATCGGCGGAGTTGCTTATGCGCTGATCGGTCGTGAAGCACGTTCTAAATTGCGTGGCGCACTTGGTACTATTGGCGGAGCGGGCGCCGTAGGTGCAGCAGTAGGTGCAGTTGCAGGTGCTATTCGTGGCGTCGAAAAAGCTAATGTTAAATTATCTAATGCAGAGATAAATGCAGTTACGGCCACCGATTCACCAGAAAGAATCGAAACAAATGACCAAGAAGGTTCGGAAGCAGCCTCTCCGAATCCTGAAAAAGCTAAGCAAAAGGAAAACCTTTTTGCTATAATTAATCGCTACAAGAGTATCGCGACCGGTGAAGAAAAATACTTAGCTAATATTGAAAAACTACGCGATCGTAAAGACGCTAACGATTTGATTGATAATTTCGATCAATTGATCAATCAATTTAATGCAGAGGATAATGATTCCAGAAATAATCTCGTCGACGCCTATGCAGAAGTCATAGCACGAGGTCGCTTTTCGAACGAGAATCGCGTAGATTTGATCAGATATAAAGATAACCGTGCCGCGCTCGAACAGAAACTTTCGGAGGCCGAAAAGAAATTATATGGAGAGAATTCTGAAAATGTTGACAATCTTTTAAATGATGAAGACTCTGCCCTAAATAAGTTGATTCAAGAAAAAATGGAACAACTTAGTAATAACTATAATGAAGCCAATAAACTTCGTACCAAATTCCTCATCCGTTCTGCCTTAGTGGATGCTACGGCAGGTGCATTAATAGGTGCTAGCGCAGGTTCATTATTCCATCTTGTCTCTTCGCACTTACCCGAGGGGGGCATTGCTGGGGCTCTTGGCCTTGAAACAGCCGAAACTGACAATCTTCAAGGCAGTCAAGTCGAATTAGTTGAAGATCCCGATGGAGGATATACAGTTATGCTAGGCGATGAAGAACTAATAGGCAAAGGAGAGAGTTCTGGCATTGAATTCGATGACAGTGGCGCACTCACCAATGAATCCAAAGAGATGCTTGAAAAGGCAGGGATTGATGTTAAAGAAAACATTACTGAACATACTTTTGAAAATGCCACCAAACAAGTTGATCTACGTGAATACTTCAACCCAGAGAATAAAGATGCAAATAATCTCACTGAAATCTCAAGTCGTAGTTGGATCACTGACGCTAGCGGCCGTGATCAGATTATGGTTGGCAATACCCATATGGATGGAGAAGGCAACATCATCATGCAAGTCGCCCCTACAGCCAACTCGGATGTTACTCTCGAAGACATGAAAATGGTTCTAACACCAGGCAATGGTAATATTGATACTGCTATAACCGTTGATGTAAACCCAGATGGAACTATCGAGATCCCTGCTGGCTCTCCGGCCGCCAGTTTCTTTGACGGTGAAAACTTCCAAGGTGGTTATGCCGAAATAGCCCGTGAAGGAGCAGATGGCCATCTAGATGTCTATACTACTATGGGCGATGGTAGGCCAAGCATCAATACTCTTACTATAGATAATCCAGACGCAACTTACAACACCTATGATTATTCATTTACTATCAACGATCAATCATATGAAGTTTCTGTTCCGGAAAATATTACGGCTGCTGCCCGCATGGAGGCACTAAATGGTATTGAGTCCCTTAAGGGTACCGGTGAACCAATTGGTTACGAAGCGAACGGAGATATTACTGGACTAACCACTACTAGCGGCGAGACAGTTGAAGTCGAGCACTTTGAACATCACGGTGGCTATAGTGATACGACAGACAGCTATTTTGGTGAAAAAGATGGAGTTTATAATAGTGGCGCATCGGTAATTCGTTCAATGGTCGGAGAAGAAGGGAAGGGGTTAAGCTCCGGTGAAGTTGACCGTATCTTCCTGGAAAAAGTAAATAGTGGCGAGATCTCTGAGGGTGATGTCGTAGAGGAATATCTTAAGACCATTGGTAATTCACCAGAAGCTCTTACTACTACCCGCGCAATGATGGGTGGCTTTGAAATGGATTTGAATGGTGATGGTGTTGCGGAATTGATAGATACACAAGATGAGATTAATATTGCCGCAGATATTTTGAGTCGAGATCCAGAAGCATACGACAATTTCGTCAACGACACTTATGAAGTGTTCTATGAGAAGATTGAGGGTGGCTCCATTCGCTTTGTTGACTATACGCAAGAACAATATCAATTTACGACGTGGGGCGTATTAGACAAAGATACCAACAATATCTTGCAACGACTAGGTACAGTTGGTGATCGCCAAACTGACGGCGTTGGCATAGTCTTTGTTGACAAAGATGGTAACTCAATTTACGACAAAGAAATTGCGAGAAATCTCTGGCATTTACCAGAAGGTTATAATCTAAATTATATTGCTGATCGTCTCAACTGCGATCAAAAAACTGGTAACGGCTTCTTTACAGAACAATCAACCGGCAATGAAGGTACAGGCGAAGAAGGCACTGGTGACGAAGGTACCGGCAATGAGGGTACTGGTAATGAAGGAACTGGTGACGAAGGTACCGGCAATGAGGGTACTGGTAATGAAGGCACTGGTGACGAAGGTACCGGCAATGAGGGTACTGGCAACGAAGGTACAGGCGAAGAAGGTACTGGTAACGAAGGAACCGGAGAAGAAGGTACTGGCGACGAAGGCACCGATATTGAACCAAAGGATTATGAGAACATGGAACGCATCGATAAAAACATTGATAATGATATCAAAGACGATATCGGCACCGAAGAAATTAGACATAATCCTAATCCTGGTGTAGACGAGAGAGACTTGACCGAGAAACCTTCATCTGATGAATACCAAGGCACAGAAGTTAAAACAACCCCATCAGAAGCATCCACGAAGGCAGAACCAGTACAAGAAAAAGTCAGCCAGGATAATAACTACAGCTCAGACAGAGGCGGCAGTAATTCTCAAGAATATTCCCCAGTTAAAGAAAATAGCGCAGCTCAAGAAAAAGCCGATAGTAGCTCTACTCCAGTAAAAGAAGCTCCAGTCAAACAAGAAGAAGTTAAAACAGAGCTAGAAGACTTGGGGATTGAATAGGTGACAAAGTGACGATTTCTTCAAATCAAAAACATCGCACTCTTACTGTAATGGAAGGCAGAGAAGAAAACCGCCATATGGTTGAAGGTTTTGCTGACGCAGCTAAACGAAAAGGTTGGAATTTTTGTCAATTATTTGGCATAAATTCTGACCGAGTTGCCCGTTTTGATTTTGCTGATACCCCGCTTGACTATGTGATTTTTCGTGAGCTATCCAAAAATAATTATCACGAAGCTGAACGGATCATGTACTGGCTTAAACAAAACCACAAAGTCTGCATTAACGTAGATGTAGCCGGCAGGCGTATGTCTACGTCAGACAAACATTTTCAACAAGGTTTGTTTTTAATGGACCCATTTTTAAAAAAATATGCCCTACCCACATTCGAAGCCAAGCATAAAGCCAACGTACTGTCATACATTGAAGCAAATCGTGTGCATTATCCTATAGTGCTTAAAGATCGTCGTGGAACAGCAGGGAAAAACATTACACTGATAAGTGCCGCTGAAGATTTAGATGATATCAAAGATTTTAGGAACCTACTGATTGAACAATATATCAAACCAGAATGCGACTATCGTGTATTTGTGATCGGCGGTGTAGCTGTGGGGACAATGCGTAAAATTGGCGATGAACAAAATCCTGGTGACTTCGTTTCCTGGAGTGCCGGACGTCAAAAAAACAAAGAAGAGGATCAAGAAACCCTTAATCTCTTGGCTGAAATCGCAACCAGGGCAGCGGCCGTTTCAAAACTTGAATATGCCGGTGTTGATATTATCAAAGAAGCCGAGACGGGTAACTATTACCTCCTAGAGACCAATATTGCTGCCGGCTGGCCAAATTTCACGCCAATCACGCATATTAATATTCCAGATTTAGTTTTGGATTGGTTCGAAGACATCGACGAAGGCAAAGAAGAATCCATTAGTAAAGCGGTCGAAAACTATATTAGCCACCGTAAGAACTACCTCCCAACCTATATTCAGGATAGTTATGAGCAAATTTTATCAGGACTACCCGGCGCTACTGAGCCATATCGAGAAAAGTTTTCAAACTATCCAAACCAATATCTTTATGACGCAGGCAGAATATTTGAACGATTAGAAGATGCTTATCAAAAAATCACTGAGCAAAATGAGGACGGAAATATCTATAAGGACCTTATTCAAGAGATAAAATCCATGCCTCTTTCATGGGCAGGGAATTATATTGGTCCAGAGGTTGGGACTATGCATGATGGAGCTATCCTCTCGGCCCTTTACCTCTATATACTTCACAAAATCGACAAAATATGATACAATAAGACAGATTAATAAAGGATTAATATGAAAAAAGCAGTCATTCTCGTCGGCGGGAAACAATATCTCGTTGCCGAAAAAGAGACCCTACGGGTGGACCTCCTCCCGGCAGGCACCAAAGAGCTCGAAACTGACGCTTTACTCGTAATTGACGGCGATAAGACCACCGTTGGTACACCTACAGTAAAGGGCGTGAAAGTTTCAGCTAAAGTCATTACGCCTGAAGTAAAAGGTGATAAAGTACGCGTTATTCGCTACAAAGCCAAAAAACGCGTTCATAAAGAAACCGGTCATCGCCAAAAATACAGTGAGATCGAGATTACTAAAATTGGCTAAAGAATTAGCCCAAAAATAAGTCCTAGAAAGGACTTATTTTTATGGTATAATATAAGCATTATGGCGAAGGTAATATGTGTTACAAATCAGAAAGGTGGCGTCGGTAAAACAACTACTGCTGTTAATTTGAGCTATTATCTTGCTAAAGATAAATACAGAACACTTTTGATTGATTTTGATCCTCAGGGTAATGCCACCAGTGGTCTTGGCATCGAGAAGACTGACACCAAAAATCTCGGCCTTACGATGACTGAAGTTTTACTCGGCACCGCTCCCTTGGCCGAGGCTATTCGTTCAACCAAATACAAAAATTTTTCAATTGCCCCTGCCACCCCAGAACTAGCCAACGCTGAAGTTGAAATCACTAGTACAAAACGTAAGTTCACACGTCTACGTGACGCTATTCGTAGTATTGAAGCGAATTTTGACTACATCATCATTGATTCACCGCCATCACTAAGCCTATTAACCGTGAATGGTATGATTGCCTCTAACTATCTATTATTACCAGTCCAAACGGAATTCTATGCTCTCGAAGGTGTCGCACAACTCCTGGAATCCATGAAACTCGTGATGAAACAGGCTAATCCCAACCTTAGATTACTCGGCGTGGTTGCCACTATGTACGATAAGCGCACCAGTCTCTCATCGCAGGTTTATAGTGAAATTCAAAAATATTTCAAGAAATTAACTTTTCGTACTACTATTCCGCGCAATGTACGTGTAGCGGAGGCTCCTTCCCACGGTGTGCCTATCGGTGCCTATGATAAATTCAGTAAGGGCGCCAAAGCCTATAAAGAATTTGCTAAAGAAGTTGAGGAGAGAACCAAATGAAAGGACTAGGTAGAAGTTTTGAGTCGCTTATTCCAACAGAACTGATTGATGAAGAATTCGATCCAACCGCTACTGAAGACAAAAAAGAAAGCAAGCTCAAAGAGCTCAAAATTGACGAAATTGTTCGCGATGAGGAACAACCTCGTCGTGAATTCGACAAAGATGCCCTCGAGGCTCTAGCTGCTTCAATCAAAGAGCATGGCGTCTTGCAGCCCATCGTTGTTACCAGGGAAGAGGGTAAATACAAGATTGTTGCAGGCGAAAGAAGGTGGCGTGCCAGTAAGATTGCTGGTCTCGATAAAATCCCCGCCATCATTCGCACTCTAGATTCTCAAAATCGTCTAGAACTTTCTATTATCGAAAACGCTCAGCGTGAAGATTTAAATGCTATTGAACTTGCTACAGCTTATGCAAAACTAAGTGCGCAATTTAATCTTAGCCCCGAAGAAATCGCCGCAAAGGTTGGTAAGTCCGAACAAACCATTCATAATACTCTGAGACTATTAAATCTTCCCGATGATGTTAAGAAAATAATGGTCAAGGAAAAACTCACCGAAGGTGTAATGAGACCACTAGTTTCACGTGACGAAGCCACTATTAAGAAGGTTCTACCAAAAATTATTAAAGAAGGTTGGACCGCCCGCAAAGTGGAGCGTTATTTCGCCGAAACCAAGAAGAAATCGTCCAGTACGGCTATTAAACGCGCTGAATATATTAAAGTTGAAAATGCCCTTTCTGCCAAGTATAATAATCCAGTCAAGATCACTGGTCGCTCGCTTACTTTTAAATGCAAAAACGAATCCGAACTTAAGAAGATAATAGAAAAACTTAGTAATTAAATAATCCCCCGAAAGGGGGATTTAAAATGTTCTAATCTTGTTTAGCGGGAACAATCGTAAAATTACTGGTCCTACGATGCGGCAATAAGGAATTGTACCAAGCCCATTACGTGAATCCCAGGAGTTTGAACCTTCGCGGTTATCTCCAGATACAAATAGCTCGCCTTCCGGCACCACCATATCTACTTCACCAGAAGTATATTCTTTTGGCCCATCCGTTTCAGAAACTCGCCATTCGGCGTCGTAAACAATCCCCTCAGATGAATCACCACTCGGATAGACTTTCATTTCTCCATCTTTAACTGTAACTCTTTCACCGGGAAAGGCGATAACACGCTTAATAATATACTGATCACTTACATTGGAAGGTACATTACAGGTCATCGGATTGGATACTCCAGCAGCTTTATATTCTTCTACTTTTTCCTCATCTTCATTCAAAAACACAATAATCTGACCACGTTCAGGCACATACTCTTCACCTTTAAAATGAGACCATGACACGGCAGCTCTGTTCACAATCACGCGATCATCGCCATGTAAAGTATTTTCCATACTTCCACCTACTACATTATATGAGCGATAGATAAAAGTATTTAAAAACAAAGTACCTAGTATAATAGCACCAATGAACCCAGCCAAACTGAGCAAATCCTTAAGCAAAGGATGCTTCTGAAAAAATTTAGGTTCTATCGTGTCCATAACAGCCATTATATCATTTTTAAGCTAGGTTTAAAATATTTGGTATAATATAATGTATATGGCTGATTATGTACTAGCAAGAAAATCTCGCAATATCGCCAGTAGTATGGTTCATATTTTCTTGAATTTATTACTTGGTATAGGCGCTGTCGCTATCACAGTATTATCAAACAGCCCAATGCTAGGTATTATTTTAGTGTTGGTTTCAAAATGGCGTGTTTTTGCCGTGCGAGCTCGATACATTTGGATTAACCTTAAATCAAATCTCGTAGACATTATTGTTGGTCTTAGTGTAGTGCTTATCGCTTATTACGCAGGTCCCGATTTTCTCCCTGTCGATTTCGTTTTAATGGCTTTCTATTCAGTTTGGCTACTTTTCATCAAACCACTTTCATCTGAGAGTGCTGCTATGGCTCAATCTCTCATCGCCGTATTTATGGGGATGTGTGCAGCTACTATCATGTCGGCGAATCTTAACGCCATTGCAATAACATTTCTCGCATTCTTAGTTGGTTATGCTGCTAGTCGTCACACCCTTATTCAGAGCAACGACAAAGATTTTACTTTGACTACTTTGGTTTGTGGCCTAGTTTTCTCGGAAATTGCCTGGCTTTGTCATACATGGTCAATCATCTATACTTTTGGCAATACTGGTATCCGCATTCCGCAGCTTGCTATTATCCTTTCCATTTTTGCATTTGTCTATAATTATGCTCGCCAAGCCATGATTAAATATCAAGCTGATTTCCGCTTTAAGCATATTCTCGGTCCAGTTATTTTTGGCACAATCCTAATCAGTATAATTGTTTTATTCACAAGTAATCCAATTTTTAATATATAAAGGAGAAGAAATGAAAGAAGAAGAAAAGGGTAAAGTTGTTGAAGCTGAAGAAATCGCCGAGTCTAATACGTCCACCGATGAGGCCAAAGAGAGCTCCGACAGGAAAGAAAAAAAGACTGTGTCATTGGCGGAATCAGCCAAAGAAACGTCAGCCGTGATCAACGAACCTAAAAAAAATAACAGTAAAGCCGCAATTGCATTATCTATCGTCGCATTATTGATGGGCGGATGTGGTCTCGGACTCGGATTACTAGCCTATCAGAAAAGTGGCACTCCCATCACATTCTTAGGAAGTGGGACAGACGGCAATTCAGCAAATTTTGTTGAAGGTTCTATTTCTGATATCGCTAGCAAAGTGTCCAAAAGTGTGGTTTCTATCGTAACTTCCACTAAAGTCATGAATTTCTTTGGCGAAAGCACGGATTCCGCCGCCGCTGGCACTGGCATGATTGTTACGAGTGATGGGTATGTGCTTACTAATAAGCATGTCATAAATGGCGCCGATAAAGTTACCGTCATCTTAGACGACGGCACCACTTATGAAAAAGTCAAAGTGGTAGCCACCGATCCGCTTAACGACGTGGCTTTCCTAAAAATTGAAGACGCCTCCGATTTGCCAGCAGTTACACTCGGCGATTCCAAGACCATCAATGTTGGCCAACAGGTTATTGCTATCGGTAATGCTCTAGGTGAATATCAAAACACTGTCACGTCTGGCATCATATCAGGGACAGGTCGTTCAGTCACTGCATCAGATAGTACTGGTCGTAATACCGAGACTCTTTCAGATATGATTCAAACTGATGCAGCTATTAACTCAGGTAACTCTGGCGGTCCATTAGTTAATGCCGCTGGCGAAGTGATTGGTATTAATACTGCTACTTCTTCATCGGCAGAAAATATGGGTTTTGCTATTCCTATCTCTAGTGTGAAAGGTATGCTAAGTCAACTTACTGAGACCGGTAAAGCCGAGCGTACATATATCGGTGTATACTCCGTTGAGATTACTTCTGAAGCTGCTAAAGCCTATGACTTACCGGTAACTTCCGGAGCCTATCTTTACAGCCCATCCGCTTATTCTGCCATTGTTAAAGGTGGTCCAGCTAGCAAAGCTGGCCTCAAGGATAAAGACATAGTTACTAAAGTCAACGGGGTAGCGGTTGGTTCAGCCGGTTCGTTAGCAAATCTAATTGGCGAATATAAACCAGGCGATACTGTACAGCTTACAGTAATTCGTGATAATAAAGAAATTGCCGTCAATGTTACTCTTGAGGGCTATTCTGAAAAATAAAGAATAAAACCTCTGGTCTCGGCCAAGCTGAGACCTTTTTTCTTGGCATATTGAATAATCAATTCATGCTGGCACGGGTCAGCCTCTAAAATCAAGTGTTGAATTCTTTTGTCAGTTGCCTGATCTATTAATCTATAGATCAATTCTAAGCCTTTGTTATTGGCAAAAAGAGCCGACTCTGGTTCATGCGATAAAGATTCAAGGTTTAGCCAATCCCAGTCTTTATCGACATAAGGTAGATTAGCTATTATAAGATCGGGAGTAATATTAATTTCTTTCAATAAATCTGATTGTAAAAATTTAATTTTAGCACCAAGTTTTTCGGCATTCTTCTTAGCAACTTTTATTGCTTCACTCGATACGTCCGTAGCGACTATTTTTGACATAGGTAGTTCCAGACTTAAAGTGATGCCAATACAGCCAGAACCAGTTCCGACATCCAAAATAGTCAGATCTTGTGGCAATTTAGCCTTACTAGGTCTAACACCGGGTAAATATGGTTTACCAACTAGATTCAGGACCATATCGATTGCCAACTCAGTTTCCGGGCGGGGAATCAAGACGCTAGAGTTCACCAAAAAATCACGCCCATAAAAATTCTGCGAACCTTTTTTATATGCCCTCGGATAATTCTCGTTCATTACGAATTAGCTCTGCTACTAAGTCATCGATATCGCCATCCATTGCTGCCGGTAGATTGGAACGTGAATAATGGATTCGATGATCGGTGATTCTGTCCTGCGGAAAATTATATGTTCTGATTTTTTCGCTACGGTCTCCAGTTCCAATCAATGATTTACGTGCCTCAGAAGCATTTTTGCGCTCTTCTTCTTTTTTGCGCTCTAATAAACGCGTGCGAAGTACATTCATTGCTTTAATCCGATTTTGCTGCTGTGAACGTTCATCCTGCATGGCTACGACAATCCCAGTAGGTAAATGTGTAATACGCACAGCCGAATCAGTAGTATTAACACCCTGCCCACCATGTCCACCTGAACGATAAATATCAATCCGTAAATCTTCCGGTTTGATCTCCAAATCTTTTTCCGATGCTTCTGGTAAAACTGCTACCGTAACAGTAGAAGTATGGATGCGCCCTTGTGATTCAGTTACCGGAACTCTTTGTACTCTGTGTACGCCACCTTCAAATTTTAACTGTCCGTAAGCATTGTCGCCGGATAGTTTAAAGATTACTTCTTTCATACCACCAGCTTCGTTTTGATTCTCTGAAATTAACTCAAATTTTAGCCCGTGGCGTTCACCATATTTCATATATAAACGATACAGTTCGGCCGCAAAAAGGGAAGCTTCGTCGCCGCCTGCCCCCGCTCGGATTTCAAAAATTGCAGGCTTATCATCCTCAGGATCACGCGGGATTAAAAGCTCCTCCAATTTAGTTTCAGCTTCTTTGAGCTCTTTTTTTAATCTATCAGAGTCTTCTTTTGCTATTTCACCTAGCTCAGGGTCATTTAATAGGGAATTAGCTTCCTCTAGATTATTTTTCATTTGTTCAATATTCTTATTCAACTCTAAGATTTCACGCAAAAGAGTCGCGCGCTTACTCTTCGTTGCAAATTCTGTATCCGCGTATGCATCAGGTTGAGCTAAAAATTCATCAATGCTTCTTAACTCCTCTTTAAACTTAGTTAGATCCATGATATAATTATACCATATCGATTGGGGATTTAGCTCAGCTGGCTAGAGCGTACGATTCACATTCGTAAGGTCACAGGTTCAAGCCCTGTAATCCCCACCATTCCGAATATAAGACACTTTTTCGGTCGTTTTCCCCCTGTAAATCGTGGTTAAATCCCTTATCGATTTCTGGGGCAATTTTTTTAGCATTTTTTTGCCAATTTTTCGAGCCATGGATACGGCTTGACCTCTATAAATTTCTTGGTTAAATCCTTTCCATTTTTATATGTACCGACTTTGCGTTCTACTAGCTTTTTTCATGGAGGGAATAAAGAACTTAAAAAACCTACTTCACATTTTATTAAAAATAACTTCACATATTCAATCTTAGAAATATTTAAGTCTACAACGCTTGACGAAATAATCGACGTGAGAGAAAAATGATGAAAGAAAGTTTTGAAGACTAAAGAATTTGGGTATAATAATAACTGAGAATAATAACATGAAAAAAATACTATTAGAAGATGAATATAATAATTTTGCCCACATAGGACTGCATAGTGCAGAACAGTGTTTAGGCAAAAAAATCAAGATTAAAATTGATCGTCCGATGGGGAGTAAACACCCAAAACACGGATTTATTTATCCTGTTAACTATGGTTATGTACCGGGTGTAATGGGCGGAGACGGCGAAGAACTTGACGCTTATCTACTTGGCGTATTTGAGCCAGTCGAAGAATATGAAGGGAGACTTATCGCCGTTATCTACCGCGAAGACGACGTAGAAGAAAAACTCGTAGTAGCACCAAGGACATATACAGCAGACCAAATTACGGCACTAGTTGAGTTTCAAGAACGCTGGTTCCGTAGTTGGGTAGCATTTTGTTACAACAAACCATATTGGCCAGATACTTTCAGTCCGTCTTCACCAGAAGTTCAGAAAGCTGTCAAAGCAGCTATAAAATACGGTAAATATTCTATCGCTAAAACACAAACAGTGTTAGAAAAAGGTTATGGGTATTGTCATGCTTTGGGGTGTTGGTTAGAAGACAATAAAATAGTTGAGAAACGAGAAGATACAAAGCCAAAAAAACTCAATGTCAAAACCTATGAAGAAGCGATAAAAAGATTAAAGGAGGCAAATGGCTAAAAAATACATCGATGTAAAGACGGAAGGTTTTAGTAATTTGAATATTTATCTTGATATTGACGGTGTTTTAATCGGCACAAAATCTCCCAGGGAAGATGTAATCAATCTGATTAGGTATATATTGGAGTATTATCCAAATAACACGTATTGGCTAACAACACATTGCAAAGGCGGAGTGAACCGCTGCGCCGAGTGGCTACGGATGAATGACTTTCCGGCAGATCTCGTTAATGAAATGGATAAGACTATCAAGCCCACCGATTGGGGAGTAATGAAGACCGAAGCCATCGACATGGACCAAGATTTTATTTGGTTTGACGATTCGTTATTTGAAACAGAGAGAAAAACCCTAGAAGCCTACTATGTACTAGATGGTTTTTATAGAATGAACCCGAAAGACCCCGAGGCAGCCAAAAAAGCACTGGAGTTTTTGCAATCTCGGTAGCCTTCATGTAGGTGGTTCTTCCAAAATAGACCCATTTGTTTGAATAATTCAAAAATCGCATAAAAAGCACTTGCATTTCCATATTTAGTGTTATATACTAAGATACAGACACTAAATGTAGCGTACAACACATAAAAATTTGAACAAGAAGGAGGTATCAGATGTTCAAAAGAATCGTCAAGAGAGACGGTAAAATCGTTAAATTCGATCCAGAAAAGATTACTGAAGCTATCGCTAAGGCTGGTCTTGCCACTGAAGAATTCAAACATGATCGCGCGAAGGCTCTAACCGAAAAAGTTTTGACTCGCGCTGAGGAGAAAATCACTTCACGTACTCCCAATGTTGAACAACTCCAAGACATCGTCGAAGAGGTGCTTATGGAATCTAGCTTCAAGAAGACTGCTCGTGCCTACATACAATATCGCCAAGAACGTTCCCGCCGTCGTGAAGCCAAATCTGATCTCATGATGATCTATCGTACCATTAGTCATGCTGACGCCTCCGAAGACTCCGACGTTAAGCGTAGCAACGCCAACGTCGATGGTAACTCCGCCATGGGCAAAATGCTTCAATTTGGTGCTGAAGGCTCAAAGGTCTTTGCTAAGTCATTACTCCTTCGTCCTGATATTGCCGCCGCACATGATAATGGCGATATTCATATTCATGATCTAGATTTCTATGCTACTGGTACGCTCACATGCTGCCAATCTGACCCATTCGTATTATTCGAAAATGGTGGTTTCAACACCGGCCACGGTCACTTACGTACTCCAAATTCTATCGGTTCTTACGGCGCACTTGCTGCTATCTTGCTCCAGGCCAATCAGAATGAACAGCACGGTGGTCAGTCTATCCCTAATTTTGACTATGCTATGGCGCCAGGCGTCAACAAATCATTCCGCAAGGCCCTGAAGCGCAATCTAGCTAAATATAACAAATTCACTAAGAAGCATCTTGAACTCGATGTCAAAGACACTTACGAATATGGTGATGACGAAAAACTTAAAAAAGCCAAATGGCCAAAAGAGGTTATTGAAGCTTCCAACGATGATGTTGAGCGCGAAACTCTTCAAGCCATGGAGGGATTCATTCATAATCTCAATACCATGCATTCGCGTGCTGGCGCCCAGGTACCATTTACCTCAATCAACTTCGGTACCGACACGAGCCCATCCGGTCGTTTAGTTTCTAAATACCTACTTGAGGCTACCGAAAATGGTCTTGGTAAAGGTGAGACTCCGATTTTCCCAATTTCTATCTTTAAGGTTAAATCTGGCATCAATTACGAACCAGATGATCCAAACTACGACCTCTTTAAAAAATCTATGGAAGTTTCCGCAAAACGTCTCTTCCCAAATTTCTGCTTTATTGATGCTCCATATAATCTCAAATATTACAAAAAAGGCGATTATCGCACCGAGATTGCTACCATGGGTTGCCGTACTCGTGTATTCTCGTCCGTTTTTCCAGAATCAGACGGCATCGTCACCGGTCGTGGCAACCTTTCCTTCACCACTGTGAATCTAGTTCGTATTGGCATCAAACACGGTATTTGTACTGGTGAGCGTAAAGAGGCTGATTGGGAAGGATTCTATAAAGAACTCGACGAAAAGATGGACTTGGTTAGGGATGAATTACTTGAACGCTTTGAATTCCAGGCTAACCAACATGTCCGTAACTTCCCATTCCTCATGGGGCAAGGGAACTGGTTCGGTTCAGAAAAACTCGGGCCTAATGATACATTGCGTGATGTCATCAAACACGGTACACTTTCAATCGGTTTCATCGGCCTAGCTGAAACTCTCGTCGCTATGACTGGAAAACACCATGGCGAAGATGAAGACGCTCGCGATCTTGGCCTTGACATTGTTACTCATATGCGTGAGAAATGCGACTCATACTGCAAGAAACACAAGCTTAACTTTAGTCTCCTTGCTACTCCAGCCGAAGGTATTGCTGGGCGTTTTACAAAGATTGATCGCAAGGAATTTGGCAAGATTAAAGGCGTAACTGATCGTGAATTCTACACCAACTCTTTCCATGTGCCAGTCTATTACCCAATTTCTGCTTTTGAAAAGATTGAGATTGAAGCTCCGTATCATAACCTCTGTAATGCTGGCCACATTACCTACATCGAATTAGATGGTGACCCATCTCAAAATATCGCTGCCTTTGAATCTGTAATCCGCAAGATGCACGATGAAGGTATTGGCTATGGTTCAGTCAACCATCCAGTAGATCGTGATCCAGTTTGTGGCTTCTCTGGTATAATCACCGGTAATCGCTGTCCACACTGCGGACGTCTCGAAGGCGATTTGCCGTTCGAAAAAGTCAAAACCTGCGCGAAAGGGGAATAAATGGCCGAAAAAACCGATTGGCATCAAATCGCATTAGATAAAATCGCCAAACAACTTGAAACTCCAGAGGGGTATATCCGCCTCTCTGGTCCCCTAGAACATGATAATATCGTCAATGGTGATGGCCTTCGTGTCGTGCTTTGGACTCAAGGTTGCCCTAACCATTGTAAGGGTTGCCAAAATCCAGAGACTTGGGATTACGAAGCTGGTTTCCTTATCGAAATCGAAGAGATTAAACAAAGGCTTAAACAGTTCCGTGGGCAAGCCGGCATTACCTTTTGTGGTGGTGAACCATTTGTCCAAGCCAAAGCTTGTAAAGAAATCGCCGATTGGGCTAGAAAAGAATTAAACTGGAACGTTTGGAGCTTCTCCGGTTTTACGCATGAAATCATCAAAGAATATGGCGGCGAACCTTGGGAATTACTAAAATCGCTCGATGCATTGATCGACGGCCCATTTATACTAAGTCAGCGCGATTTAAGTCTTAGGTTTCGCGGCTCTAAAAATCAGCGACTCTTAAGACTTGAGCTAGGTACCGGCAAAATATTGTCAATCGAATAATATCTGTTATAATGATAAATAATAAAATGTGGAGGAAATCATGGACAGCAACATGTTTACACTCTTGCCGATGAGTCAGCGTTTTTCGCTAGAGCCCGGTAAGACTTACGAGGGGTCAATTACTGTGGTTAATCCTGCAGATGCTACCGAGGATTTTGTCTATAAAGTCGCAGTCAGTCCATATGGCGTTTCTGGACGTGATTATCAAGCCGATCTTATTACTGATTCAGATCGTACAGCAATTGCAAAATGGATTAAAATCAAAGAACCAACCGGCAAGATTAAACCAAACGAATCTAAAGAGGTTAAATTTACCATTACTGTCCCTAATAATGCTCCAAGTGGCGGTCAATACGCCGCTATAACTGTCACCTCGGACAATTCTGGTAAAGAAGGAGAAGGTGTAACTGTCCAAAACGTTTTCGAAATGGCCAGTATCGTCTATGGAAACGTTGCAGGTGAGACTAAATACGAGGGCGAAGTTCTTGAAAATAATATTCCGGGCTTTGTAGCTGTCGCACCAGTTAAACTTAGTGCATTAATCACCAACACTGGCAACGTTCATTCTGATGCTACTTTCGTAATCACAGTTACAGATATCTTTTCTGGTAATGTCATTTTGCCAACTGATGAGAATGATGGTCAGTACACTGAACTCATCATGCCCGAATCTGAGCGTTTCGTTGAACGCGAGGTCAGTAATCTTCCGACTTTGGGTATAGTTAAAATCAATCAGACCATTTATTATAATGGACAAGCATATCCGTTAGAGAAAAATGTTATTCTTTGTCCGATTTGGTTTATTATTTTAGTAGTAGTTACGATTGCGGCTATTGTTGCGACCATTGTTCATCTTGTTAGGAAGCACTATAGAGGCAAAAAACACATTGATGTCTAGGCTCCCTATTTGTAGTATAATATATCTATGAAACCATCGGTTACTGAATCCGAGCGCATTGAGCGTGCAGTTGAATTTGCTAAAAAAGCCCACGAGGGTCAGCTTAGGAGAACTGGCGAACCCTACATCGTCCATCCTCTAGCAGTCAAAAAGATTCTTGAAGAGTGGGGAATGGATGAAGACACTATTATTGCCGGTATTTTGCATGACACAGTCGAAGATACAGATGTTACTCTAGATGATATTCGTCACGAGTTTGGCAATTCTGTGGCTTTTTTAGTTGACGGCGTTACTAAACTTTCTACCGCACGTACAGGCATGCGTGACATTGACACCTATCTCCCCGCCACTAAAGACAATTTCCTCCGACTTATGATCGCGCTCGGAGACGATATTCGCGTTCTGATTATCAAACTGGCTGACC
Source organism: uncultured Candidatus Saccharibacteria bacterium (assembly GCA_947165975.1). GTDB lineage: Bacteria > Patescibacteriota > Saccharimonadia > Saccharimonadales > Saccharimonadaceae > Nanosyncoccus. Next base: position 54,020 of record CAMVCL010000002.1, read on the forward strand.
GTTTGCATAATCTGCGTACTCTTTCTGCTCTTCCACCTGACAAACAAAAGAAGATTGCTAAAGAAACTCTTGAAGTATTCGCTCCGCTTGCCGATAGATTAAATATGGGGTTATTACGTGTCGAGATGGCTGACCTGGCTTTTAAATATGTGGACCCTCGTCGTTTCGAAGAACTTAAGACTTTGATCGAAAAGACCAATAAATCTGCCGAAAAATCACTTAATAAAATCAAGCAGGAAGTATCAACCGCTCTAAAGAAGGAAAAGATCGAATTTGAAATCTCTGGTCGTGTGAAGTCAGTTTATTCGCTTCACAAAAAATTAGCCAAACATAATCAAAATATTAATGAGATCTACGATCTAACTGCGCTGCGTATCATTGTGAACGATATCACCGATTGCTATCTTGTGCTAGGTATTATCCATTCTCTTTATATGCCTATGAATGGACGCATTAAGGATTATATCGCCATGCCTAAACAAAATGGTTACCAATCCTTACATACCACTGTAATCACTAAGGACAAACATGTCGTTGAATTCCAAATTCGCACACGTGAGATGCATGAATATGCCGAGCGAGGTCTTGCTGCAAGCTTCTACTATAACGAACAAAAACTTACCGAAAACTATAAAAAGGGAAAGATCGAACACCTTCCGACCAATCTTCTCTGGATTACTGAGCTTCAAATGACTGCGGCTAAACTGCGCGAAGGCAAAAAAGTCGATTTAAAAAAGCTTAAACTTAATCTATTTGCCGATAAAATCTTTGTTTATACACCTAAAGGCGACATTATTGATTTGCCAGCTGGTGCTATGCCACTAGATTTCGCTTATCGTCTGCATTCAGAAATCGGCGATCATGTCGTCGGAGTAAAGATTAATGGCAAGATGAGCAATCTGAACAAAAAATTAGAACAAGGTGACATTGTAGAGATACTTACCTCTAAAAATCAGACACCCAAACCAACATGGCTTGATAAGATTTTTACACCTCATGCGCGTTCTAAATTACTTCGGGCTCTTAATTTATCTGCTCGTTCAGCCGCTGGCGAAAATATCGAAAGAAATACCAAAAAGCGCCGTAAGCCTCGCAAGGTATGATATAATATACGAGACGCCGATGTAGCTCAGTTGGTAGAGCAGCTCATTCGTAACGAGCAGGTCACAGGTTCGATCCCTGCCATCGGCTCCATCTAAAACCGCACCTTTTGGTGTGGCGATTTTATATAAATATTCTATTCTATCTTTCAAATAAGATATTTTTATGCTTTATATTAATTAGTTTTCCCGTCCAAGTATATGGTATAATTATTAAAAGGAGTTTTTATGTCTAAGGTGGAAGTTATTAAACGTCCAGTAGAAAATATTAGCAATCATTTCAAACAAGCTGCGTGGATGGCAATTCTAGAATCGCTCGCTACGGCGATAGTTGGTGTATTTTTGATTGCTTGGCCTGATACTGTCATAAAGGTTGTCGCATATGTTGTAGGCGTTTTCTTCGCTATAAAAGGAGCGTATCAAATAATCAATTACTTTATCGTCAAAGGTCAGAACGATTACTTTAATAACGGTCTTCTCATGGGAGTTATTTCGGTACTTGTCGGGATCGCAGTTCTTGTAATGGGGGAAGAGATTGCTAGCGTTTTTCGCATCGTTGTTGGTATTTGGATGATTTACGAATCACTAGTTCGCATGAATACAGCCATTAAGCTTCATGCGGCCAAGATCAATATCTGGAAGTATGTACTTCTTTTGGCTTTGTCAATGTTGATAATTGGCATATTCGTCACCTTCTACGAAGGCGCGGTAGTGGTCCTAATTGGCTGGATGATGGTCCTAAACGGCATCATTGGCATTGTGGGAGATGTTATGTTTATCCAATACGTTAACGACTTTGCTGAAAAACTAACTGGTAAAAAGGCCCATGAATAATCTAAAAAAAGATTTCATTAAAATCTATCATGATGAGAGAGGTGTGCTACTCTTAATGGTTCTCAATCTGCTAATTTCGCTTGGGTTATTCGTCTTTTCTATTCTTAGCTTAAACCCCAACGCTGCTGTAGTAAAAGTTGGTTATGGTGATATCGGTGGCTATCGTGATGGGACATGGGTAAGTTTAATTGCATTTCCAGTTTTAGCACTAATTTATGGTATTTTGCATAATATTCTCACTATTAGAATATTTCACAAGCGAGGTAGCGGTATGGCGAAATTTTTCCTTATTTCTACCACCCTATTGATTCTTGGTACAATTCTAGTATTGACGCGCTTACTCGGAGAAGCCTAGAAATATGCGTAAGAATCTCGAAATACCTCAGGGCAAGCGCACTAAACTTTACCGTGCTCTAGAAGTCTTACCTGGATTTATTTCCTATAGTGCCATCATTTTGTTATTTGTTTTGTCGCTAGTGAATCCAGTTATTGGGGCGATCTATCTATTCATTCTAATTGCAACAACTTTAGTTAAGGCAATCGGCGTAGCCTATCGGACCATCCAGGGATACGAAGTGATTAAGCGAGCAGGATACGTGGATTGGCGTTCGCGTGTAGAAGATTTGGAGAATCCTCACGATGCCTACGAAAAGCTTCACGGTAATGAAGGTAAAAGTTATCACTTTTCCGAACACCTTGAGAATCTTAGAATGATGTCGGCCATGGCATCAGACTATCCTAAAGCATCAGCTATTCAGCACGCAGTCATTATGACAGCTTATAATGAAGGCCCAGAAGTATTGGAGCCATCTATTAATGCCGTCAGAAAAAGCACTTTTCCGAAAAAGCGCATCATCTTTGTTTTGGCTTATGAAGAACGGGGTGGCGAAGTAATGGAGAATGTTGCCAAAGAGCTTGCAAAAAAATACAAAGGTGTCTTTAGAGATTTTTTGCTCGTAAAACATCCAGCTAATCTGCCTAACGAAGTCATAGGTAAGGGCCCGAACTTGACCTACGCTGGCCAAGCTCTCAAAGCATATGTTGAAAAAAATCACATTCCTATCGAAAATGTCATCGTAACCTCTCTAGATAGCGACAACCACATGGCACCTAAATATTTAGATTCTGTTGCTTACGAGTTTATTACACATCCCAATCGCCAGCGACTCAGCTACCAGCCTGTCTCCTTATTTATGAATAATATTTGGGATGCACCAGCTCCTACTCGTATCATCGCAGTTTCGAACTCATTCTTTAATGTGATTTCAACTATGCGCCCGCATTTACTTCGTAACTTCGCTTCGCATTCGCAACCCCTCCAGGCGTTAGCCGCTATGGATTTTTGGAGTAAACGCACTATTGTTGAAGATGGCCATCAATTTTGGCGCAGTCTATTTTTCTTTGATGGTGACTATTCAGTTTTACCTATTCGTATCCCTATCTACCAGGATGCCGTCATCGATGAGACTTTTTGGAAGACCATTAAAGCTCAGTTCGTCCAAGTACGCCGCTGGTATTATGGCGCCAGCGATGTTGCCTATGTCGGTTCCAGATTGTTTGTGCCCAAAGAGAAGCGTATCATCCCGTTTTGGCAACTCTTTCCAAAATTCTGGCGTTTGTTAGATGGTCATGTCACTCTTGCAATTCTTGCTCCTATCGTTGCCTTTGGTGGCTGGGTGCCCATGATTATGAATATTTCTGCCCACTCAATGATCACTTATAATATTCCGAATATCGTCAGCGTTGTAGAAACGTTCGCATCAATAGGTCTAATTGTATCAATCCTAGTTTCACTCAGAATGCTCCCTAAGCGTCCGGCTAGATACAAAAAAGGCCGCAATATCCTTATGGTAGTGCAATGGATCCTTATGCCAATAACCTCAATCATCTATCAGTCACTAGCTGCTTTTTATGCTCAAACACGCCTAATGTTAGGGCGCTATATGGAGAAATTCGATGTTACCAAGAAGGTGGTAAAAAAATAATCGTAAAACTATTATGCTATAATACAAACTAGTGGCGGACAGAATTACCGAAGAAAAACTCAAAAATAAAAGATTTAGAGATACGGAGGAGAAAATCCTCACTGCTTTTTTCTTAGTCAAAGATTATCTCAGTATAGAAAGAATCATTAAGATCGCTAAAATATCTCGTTCTACATTGTATCGTCATCATAAAAATCTCACCCAAGTCGTGCCGGACTACGAAAGATATATTATAAAAAAATTTCGTAGGATTATTCAAAAGTCTTTATGTTCAAATAATAACAACATCAAAGAACTTTACCAACGAATGCTCATTTTTATCGTAGCTAATAAGAGAATTGCTCAATTTCTGTTCAGCTTCGGTGATAATCACATTACTCTTGAAAAGATGATTCAATGTCTGCAATCTAAGCTTCTATCATCGCGTAAGATTGCCAACGAAAAGATGCTGAATATTTATGTAAAAGAAGTCGCAGGTGTTATTGAAGAGTGGGAAAAGAATGGTTATAGTATCGACGAAATTTCGACGACTGTTAATAAGATTGTGTATTTGACTAGTACTGCTAGAGCTCGCCTTGGCCCTATCACCTACCAGGATAAATATGATAAAATTAAGTAAAGGAGTTTATTATGAATAGCAAGGTCTTTTTTACCAAAGACATAACCCCAGAAAACCTCATTAAGATATATGAAGCACTCGGCACAGAGTTACCAGGCAAAATCGGCATTAAAGTATCGACTGGTGAAGCTGGTGCCAAAGGGTATTTAAAAGCGGAGTTAATCGCGCCTCTAGTTCAAAAACTTAAAGGCACGATTGTTGAGTGCAATACCGCATATCCTGGTGAACGGAACAAGGCCGAAGATCATCTTAAGGTTGCTGCCGAACATGGCTTCACTAGCTTTGCCGAAGTAGATATCATGGATGCTGATGGTGAATTTAAAATTCCAGTAAAACAAGGTAAGCATCTAGAGTATGATATTTTAGGTGAGCATTTTAACGATTATGATAGTTTTATTAATTTGGCTCACGGCAAAGGTCACGCCATGGGTGGATTTGGCGCTAATCTGAAGAATCAATCAATTGGCTTTGCTTCCAGAAAAGGGAAAGCCTACATTCACTCTTGTGGCAAAACCGAAAGTCCTAAATTATGCTGGATATCTAAACATGAACAGATTGATTTCATTGAATCAATGGCCGAGTCCGCTACTGCTGTAGCCGACTATCTCAAGGAAAAGAATAAACCAATCGTCTATATTACAGTTATGAATGCTCTTTCGATTGATTGCGACTGTGATTCCAGACAAGGTGATCCAGTGATGAGCGATCTTGGTATTATAGCCTCGCTAGATCCAGTTGCTAATGACCAAGCCTTTATTGATATGATTTGGGATAGTAAGGATCCTGGCGCTACCGCACTTAAGGAACGAATCGACTCTCGTCTTGGCCGTGAAATTCTACCATATGCTGAATCGCTTGGTCTCGGTAGCAGAAAATATGAATTAGTTAAACTATAGTCTTTACATAGAACGGGTGGTGACAGAACCCCCGTTCTATGTTATAATGATTCTGTGGGTTGTTAGCTCAGCTGGCTAGAGCGTCTCGTTTACACCGAGAAGGTCGGGGGTTCGAGTCCCTCACAACCCACCAGTTATAAAAAATACGCCCAACGGGCTTATTTTTTTGTGGCGATAAAGAAATATACTACAAATAATTATTTAGTGTTTTGCAACAAATGTTGCAAAACACTAAAGGTTGTAAAAACAGATTAGTGTCAGAGTGATATAATCGCCCTAACGGAGGAGAAAGGGAATAAAAAGCGGAATGTTAAAAATTGTTGTTTTTGATAGCGGATATGGCGGAGAAGTCTTTGCCGACGAGTTAAAAGAAGAACTACCTATAGTGGACATTATTAGAGTGATTGACTGGCGTCATGCAGCAGCGTTGCTTGCTAGTCCCAAAGAGGCGCGTAAAACCGCAAAAGAAGCTTTAAAGCCATATATTGGCAAAGTAGACCTGATTGTTTTTGCAAATCATTTGCTTAGTGCCACCAGCTTGAAGCATTTTCGTAGACGATATAAAAATCAATTGTTCACAGGGCTTAAACTCAAAGTACCCGAACAATCTAATAAGACTACTACTATTATCCTCACAACCAAGGCCGTAGCTAGAACAATTAATTATTATAATTATTTGTTCAGGCTTCACAAAAAAGCCACTACACTCGTTCTTGATTCTTGGCCGGCTAAAATTGATGATGGAGAACTTTCCGAACAAGAGATTAAGAGTGCTTTAGATAAATACATAAATGGTGATGTTAAATATACAGAAGTTATTTTGGCTTGTTCTCAATTTTCGGATCTTAAACCAGAACTTCGTCGTATTTTTGGACGCAACCTTAAAATATATGATAGCACCAAAGATACTATCAAAGATGTTTATAAATTGCTTAAACTGCGCGGTAGTGCCAAAAAATTCAGTTAGCTAGATAAATGACAATGCATGTTATATGACTCATCTTGGCTAATCTCTGTGGTATAATATAGATAATAGTTAAACGGGAAACAAAATGAAGAACTTAGAAGAGATGAGACATACTCTGAGCCATGTGCTCGCTGCAGCTGTGCAAGAGCTCTATCCTGATGTCAAATTCGGCATTGGACCAGCTATTGAAAACGGCTTTTATTACGATATTGATTTTGGCAAAACCAAAATCTCGGATACCGATTTACCAAAGATAGAAAAAAAGATGCGTGACATCATCAAGCGCAAGCTACCGATGACAAAACGTGTAGTTTCTAAATCTGAAGCGCTCGATTGGGCGCGTGACCATAAGCAAGATTACAAAGTCGAACTCATTAACGAACTTCCCGAAAAAGAAGAGATTTCTTTCTATGACATGAAAGATCTGTTCACTGATCTTTGCAAAGGTCCGCATGTCAAAAATCTTTCCGAAACAGGCCCATTTAAGCTAGTTCGTGTTGCTGGTGCCTACTGGCGCGGCGACGAAAAACGCCCTATGTTGACCCGTATTTATGGCGTAGCCTTTGCTACTGAAAAAGAACTCGAGGAATATCTGGCTCGTCAAGAAGAAGCAAAAAAACGCGATCACCGTAAACTTGGTAAAGAGTTAGACTTGTTCTGTTTTTCTGATTTAGTTGGCGCAGGTCTACCTTTATTCACCCCACGCGGTACCGAACTGCGTGAATTAATGGCGAATTATTCTTTAAGCCTTCGTGGTAGGGAAGGATTCAAAAAAGTCTTCACTCCCCACATTACTAAAACCGATCTCTACAAAACTTCTGGCCACTACGCAAAGTTTGGTGACGAGTTGTTTATGGTCCATTCTCAAGTAAATGGCGATGATTTCGCAATGAAGCCAATGAATTGCCCGCACCATACTCAGATTTTTGCTTCTCGTCCTCGTACTTACCGAGAGATGCCGATTCGCTATATGGAAGCTACAACTGATTACCGCGACGAAAAGACTGGAGAATTAGGCGGCCTCTCTCGCGTCCGCGCTCTTACTCAGGATGACTCACACGTCTTTTGCCGCAGGGAACAAATCAAAGAAGAAGTTAAACGATTAGTTGGTATTGTTAAAGAACTATACGAAACTGTCGGTATGCAAAAATTACGCGCCCGTCTCTCTTATCGCTCTGATGAAGATAAATACCTCGGCGATAAAAAACTGTGGGAGATGGCCCAGAATCAGATTAAGCAGGCCGCAATTGATAATGGATTGGATTATTTCGAACAAGAAGGCGAAGCTGCCTTTTATGGTCCTAAAATTGACTTTATGGCCGAAGACGCCATTGGTCGTGAGCATCAGCTTGCCACCATTCAATTAGACTTTGTGATGCCAGAACGCTTCGAGCTCGAATTTACTAATGAAAAAGGCGAAAAAGAACGTCCAGTTATGATTCATCATGCCACCTTAGGCTCAATCGAAAGATTCTTATCGGTCTATATTGAGCATACTGGTGGTTGGTTCCCATTCTGGTGCGCTCCAGAGCAGGTTCGTATTGTCACCGTAAACGATACGGTATCCGACTATGTCACCAAAATTACTAAGATTCTTGACGAGATCGTTCTGGATAAGCCACTTAAATATAACGAACTACGTTATACCATAGACGAGTCCGCTGACTCGCTTGGTAAAAAGATCCGTCGTGCCACCGAAATGAAAATACCAGCAGTACTCGTAGTTGGTCCAAAAGATGCCGCAGAGGGAATCGTCTCAATTCGTCTTCGTGACAAAGAAGAAAAACTGAAACTTTCCGAACTTACTGATTATCTTAAGGAATTATAGTGCCTAAAAATAAGAGCGTTAAAGAAACTTTGAGACAGGGCAGTATTCCGATTATTCTAGGTCCGACTGGTTCTGGCAAAACCGGCATTTCAATCAAGCTCGCAAAGGTTCTAGACGGTGAAATAATCTCAGCTGATTCGCGAGCTATTTACAAAGGAATGGATATAGGAACAGCCAAACCTACTAAAAAGGAAATGTCAAACATCCCGCACTGGGGAATTGATCTAGTCGAACCGGGTCAGCGTTTTACAGTCGCCGATTGGAAAGTATATACAGAAAAAAAAATAAAGGAGATAAAAGCGCGTAATAAAGTCCCGATTGTTGTTGGCGGCACTGGACTATATATAGACGCCTTAATCTATGACTATAATTTTAAAGGACCCACCGGAGCCAAGATTGGCGACTTTGAACAAAAAAGTTGTTCAGACAGAACAGAGATAAAAGGCGACTATTTAATTATTGGTATCAAATGGTCGACACCAGAGTTAAGGGAACGCCTCAAGGCCAGAATCGACCAAATGTTTTGCGAAGAGTTATACGAAGAGACCAAGAAACTTGTTCAAAAATATGGCTGGGGCAGTGGTGCCATGAAGAGTAATATTTATGAGTTTGCCTGGAAATACTTACAGGGCGAGCTGTCTATAGATGAAGCCAAAGAAAGATGTTTCTATGAAGATTGGCATCTTGCCAAACGTCAACTTACTTGGTTTAAACGTAACCACGACATCACTTGGCTCGAGCTTGAAAAAATTTATCCATTTGTGCTAAAATATATACAGAATGAGTAAAGCGGATAGTACACCAACAGAAAAATTGTTTGGGTCTAAAACCAGAGCCAAACTCCTAAATTTATTTTTTGAAAATCCCGACAAAAGCTTTTATGTTCGCGAGATGACAAGAGTAATTAACGAGCAGATTAACTCTGTTCGTCGTGAACTACTTAATCTCGAAAGCATTGGTGTCATTAAAAATGAAACTTTTGATAACAAAGTTTATTATTCAGCCAATAACAAACATCCATTTGCTCGTCCGTTGACAGATATTTTTTCGAAAAAAATTGATTCAAATCGCGATAAAGATATCAAAGAAAGCACCTGGGAGGATTATTGTCGTCCAGTCAAGCATTATTTGAAAGGTCTCATAGTCACTAATCGTTTACCAGGTCAAGACGGAATCGACCTATTGATTATCGGCAACGATAAGACCAAAAAATTGACTAGATGGGCTGAAGTTATCGAAAAAAAGCAGGGAAAACCCATTAATTATGTTATTATGACGCCCGATGATTTTACCTATCGTAGGAGCGTCAAGGATCGTTTCGTTATGGAAATCTTCGAAATGGAAATTTCAGAAATAATTGACCCAGAAAAAATAATCAAACCATAGGAGGCACATGTTTGAGATTGAAAGCAAAAAACCAGAAGAAATCACTATTTTGACCAAAAAAACCACTATTAAATTTAATATTGAAGATTCTGTTATTGATGCAGGTCTTGCAGTTGGCAAGATCACTGGCCCTGGCGAGTTTGAAGTGGGCGATGCTACTATTCGAGGTATTGCTACCGAGAGCGGAAAAACTATTTATGATGTTGAAGTTGGCGGTGTTCATATCGGCATTATCGGTGGCATCGAGGAAAACCTTGATGATATTGTTGCTGATATTCTCTGTACTTCCTCTGTTCGTGCTATTCGTGAAATCGAACCAAAACTGATTATTGCTATGGGAAACGTAGACGGTATGGTTGCTGAACTAAAATTAACTGCCCGTACCGAGAAAAAACTTAAGGTTAAAAATCTCGACTCTCTTTCTACGACTAAAGAAGTGGTGGTGCTTAACTGATGCTCGTAAGATGGGTTGGGTCAGGAATGAATATAATTGACAGCACTTATGAGGAGATTTCTGAGGCATGAATGGTAACATATTGTATATTATTATCGTTCTGGTGATTATAATAGGTTCGGTAATTATGCACGAACTCTCTCATGGTATTGTGGCTTACTGGCTCGGTGATAATACTGCCAAAGAAGCTGGCCGCCTCAGTTTTAATCCCATAAAGCATATTGATCCATATATGTCTATCCTTGTCCCCGTCGTATTATATATTTTAAATGCTCCAGTCTTTGGTGGCGCTAAACCCGTTCCGATCAACACGGCGAATCTTAAGTGGAAAGAATGGGGCATGGCTTTAGTTGCCTTTGCTGGTCCATTCATGAATTTTCTCTTATCGTTTGCCTTTTTCTTGATCGGCCACTTTACTGGGATGCTTTATGGCTCATTCGGGGAATTACCTGCCTTTATCTTTAAGGAGGCAGTATTCGTTAACCTTGGTTTTATGCTTTTTAACTTAATTCCAATTCCGCCCTTAGATGGTTCGCGTATCCTTTATGCTATTTCGCCAGATTATTTTCGCAATTTTCTTATGAATTTAGAGCAATACGGCATCTTTATAGTCTATTTTATGATTTTCTTCTTCAGCGAAATCTTTTCACATCTTATCATTGGCGGTATGGACGCCGTCATCAATTTCTATTACTGGGTAGTCGGCGCTTAATCGAATTTCCACTCAAAACTTGGATTATTGCGGTCAACGTGTCCAGTAGTTACTTTGCAACCAAAGATTTTTTTAAGTAATTTAGCTAGCTCCTCTGTAGCCTTATCAACCTCTTTATCGTTGATCCCTTTAAAACCATCAATAGGGAAGAATACATAGGATGTCTCAGCATCAATTTTGCCGCGTTCTCCCTGACGCCACGCCCAACGTCTTGTACGAATCTCATTCGCCACGATATAGGCTACCTCATCTTTGTCAGGTTTTTCTACTTCGGTGGAGCCCATCGGTATGAAAGTGTCCTTTTCGTTAGCATAACGCATCTCTATATTTGCTCTATCGTTAAAAAGTCTGTGTGTTCCCATTGGCAAATTATGTTTTAAAGAGATTGCATTGTTCAAATCGACTAAGGGGTTGATGCTCGGTACTCTTTTGCCTTTAGATATTCTAGTAAATAAAGCCTCAACCGAACACTGATACCTATTCGGATTAATACCTAATTTCGAAAAAGCTTCACGGTAGGGGATGATCAGCGGATCTTCCTTAACTTTTTTATCTAAAAACTTTTTTTCTGCCAATTTGATTGATGAGTCAAGCATCTTATCTATCTCCGGATAATGTTTGCTATTGTCGACGCCTTTTGCAACAACTACTCCAATATACAGATTATCGATTTTTTCAAATATTCTCTTATCGACAACAAATTTCATATTGACTCCATTATTATATTTATTCATTATATCATAGCTTGTCCCAGAGAATTTTATCTGCTATAATAAAAGTAGCCCTGTTGGCAGCATGATTTTCCTGAATAATCATGTTATAGGGATTTCGTGGCGCTACACCCGTGGGTGTAGGGCATAAGAATTTACCCACCTTGTATATATTACGGGGAAAACAGGTCGACAGGGTTTTATGATGATAAGAGGTGGGATGAAACAAAGAATCCGTGTAGTTGGAATTATTAAAAATGATGAGGGGGTTTTAATTTTTAAACGCAGCCGGGGTCGTAGTGAATCGCCGGTTTTTTGGGAGCTTCCTACTGGTAAAATTAAATTTGGTGAACAGCCCGAAGAGGCTATGGCGCGTTCTCTTACTGAATATACAGGATTAAACGCTAGTAATGTCAAATTGAAGGATGTCATTACATTTTTAGCGCCAGAAGATTCAAGTCAGCTTAGCAATCTTTATATCGTCTATGAACTTGGCATAAATGGCGAGATTAAGCCAATCCCGCGCGATCGTTATACCGCCTACAAATTTGTTAAAGATTTCGCTAATTCAACTATTCGTTTAAATGAAACTAGTATGTCAGTAATCGAGATTGAGGAAGAAAAAACTTCTCCAGGCAGAATCTCCTCTCGAGATACCGCTAACTCAGTCACTATCAACGTCGATGGAGCTTCTCGGGGCAATCCTGGCCCTTCGGGTATCGGCTATTGCATTCATGATAACACTGGTCAAATTATTGAAAAAGGCGGTGAATTCATTGGTTTTGCCACCTCTCGCGTGGCCGAATATTGTGCCATGCGCAAAGGGTTAGAACGGGCTATCGAACTTGGCTATAAGACCTGCCGCTTCATCGCCGATAGCTTGATGGTGGTAAACCAATTAAACGGTGTTTTTAGCGTAAAAAACCAAGATATTATGCCTATCTACAAAGATATTCAAGGAAAATTAGACCAGTTTGAAGCCGTTTCGTTTACTCATGTCCCACGTAGCAAAAATGCCATTGCCGACTCTGAGGCTAATATCGCAATCGATAAAATATTGCGAAAATAGCCCAATTATGGTATAATTAATTCATGTCAACAGATAGTCATACCCTAAATATTATCGGTTCAACCGAGTATGTCGAAATCGCTGGTGTTAAAAATATTCCCGCGAAGATCGATACGGGTGCCGATTCTTCGGCTATCTGGGCTTCCGACATTAATATTTCAGAGGATGGCGCTCTGATTTTTTGTTTATTTGATCAAAAATCGCCTCTTTATACTGGTAAAAAACTAAAAACCCGAGATTTTGCTGCTAAAATGGTGCGCTCTTCTCATGGTGACACAGAGGTGCGCTACCGAGTAAAACTCAAACTAAAGATTGCTAGTAAATCTTTTGAAACTAACTTCACTCTAGCTAATCGTTCACGTAATAAATTCCCAGTGTTGATTGGACGTCGTACCCTTCATAAAAAAGGATTCATTGTTGATGTTTCGAAATCTTCCGTAGCACGACAGAAACCTAAAACTAGTGTAGAATTGAATCAGGAATTAAAAAAGAATCCACACGAATTCCATCAAAAATACATCAAAGGAGTAGAATAAAATGAAAATTGCTATTTTATCAAACGGACCAGGGAATTATTCTACTAAGCGCCTAGTTGAAGAGGCCAAGAAGCGCGGTCACCAGGTCGCAGTTATTAAATATAAAAATTGTTATCTAGCACTAGACGATAAGCATCCAGACGTGTATTATGACGGCGAAAAACTGTTAAAATATGACGCCATTTTGCCACGCATTTCGAATTCCATGACTCGGTATGGATGTGCAGTAGTTAGGCAGTTTGAAATGCAAGGAGTATACACTGCCGCATCCTCTGTAGCTATCACTCGTTCACGCGATAAACTTCGCGCAGCTCAAATTCTGGCAAAATATGATGTAGACACCCCGAAAACCTTGGTCTCACGCAATACTTCTGACATCGATGATCTGCTAGAACAGATTGGTCTTCCGGTAATAATCAAACTTGCCAAGGGCACTCACGGCAACGGTGTGATCTTAGCTGACACTAGAAAAGCCGCCAAATCAGCACTCCAGGCCTTCTATCTTTATAATGAAGATGGCACCAATATCCTTCTTCAAGAGTATATTAAAGAATCCGCTGGTACAGATATTCGTGCTTTTGTTGTGGGCAATCAAGTAGTTGCCTCAATGCAACGAGAGTCTTTAGATGACGATTTCCGTTCGAATATTCATCAGGGGGGATCTGGCAAACCTATTAAGTTGACTAATCAAGAGAAAAAGACTGCTATTAAGGCCGCCAAAGCTATGGGGCTTCATATCTGTGGCGTTGATTTAATGCGTTCTGAACGTGGCCCACTAGTATTAGAGGTAAATGCATCACCAGGTTTTGCTATTGAAAAAATCACTGGACGCGATGTTGCCTCGAAAATAATTGAGTATATCGAGCGCAATGCTAAACGTCGCCATAGTAAAGATAAGATTGGCGCATAACAATCGAATATGGTATAATATTGAGGAGCCTGAAAGGCAGTCGCTTAGGTTTTCTAAGAGGAAAGTCCGGGCAACATAGAGCATGGTAGTCGCTAACGGCGACCGTCCGTAAGGATAGGGAAAGTACCACAGAAACTTATACCGCCCCCTCAGGGGTAAGGGTGAAAAGAGTGAGGTAAGAGCTCACAGCGTCTCGTAGCGATATGAGATGGAGGCAAACCCTACCTGTTGCAAGGAGTGCTAATCGACCTGGCTCGGGTACGCACGCTTACCGCTAGAGTGCTATAGCAATGTAGTGCCAAGATAGATGATTGCCAGTCTTCTCTGAAGATTACAAAACCCGGCTTAAAGATGGCTCACATCAAAAAACCACCCGAGGGGTGGTTTTTTGATAAATTATTTATTCGATTTCTTTTCGGCACGTGCCTTTGGAGATTCAATCAAACCCTTTTTCTTCAAAGTACGAAGTGCAGATGTTGAAACGTTAGCTTTCACTTTTTGTCCATTGATTACAAGAGTTCGCTTAGATACATTTGGTTTGAAAACTTTGCGAGTATGGCGTTGGGAGAAGGAAACGTTGTGACCATACATCTTGCCTTTGCCGGTGATTTCACAAATAGCCATTTTATTTCTCCTTTACCGAATTAACAATTGCTTTGAATGCTTCAGGATTATTGACTGCTAAATCGGCCAAAACTTTACGGTCAAGATTTATGTTTTTAGCCTTCATACCAGCGATCAATTGGGAGTAGGAAACGCCAAGCTCCCTAGAAGCATTATTAATGCGCGCAATCCAAAGGGAACGAAGATCGCGCTTGCGATTACGCCTATCGCGATAACTATAAGACAAAGCCTTAATCACGCCCTGCTTGCCGAGACGATAGCTACGGCGGCGATAGTGTTGCATACCCTTAGTTTTGTTCAATAATTTCTTATGTTTCGCGTGTGCCGCGACACCTCTTTTGACTCTCATGCTTAAACTCCTAACGCCTTCTTAATGTTTTTAGCATTTTTACCCTCAATCATCGCAGCAGTTTTCATGTTGCGCTTTCGGGCTTTAGATTTTTTGGCAAGAATATGGTTTCCATAAGCTCGCTCACGCACCAATTTACCTGAACCAGTCACTTTGATTCTCTTAGCGGTGCCTTTATGCGTTTTTAACTTTGGCATATTAGGTTTTCCTTTAGTTTATAGTTAATATTATCCCCCAAAAGTGCGACCAGGAGGCCTACGAAGTAGGAAATTACTTTTTTCGTACCTTTCTGGTTATTTACGGCGAACTTGTACTGACAAGTTCCGTCCGCTCATCTGTGGCTTACCTTCAATAATAATGTCGTCGCCAAGTAAATCGGTTACCTTGTTGAGTAAGTCTGAGCCGATTTCCTTATGAGCCATTTCGCGCCCCCGGAAGATAATCATTATCTTCACGCGGTCACCATCATCAAGGAAACTACGCATTTTACGGACTTTGATGTTAAGGTCGTTGTCAGAAATCTTTAAGCCAATCTTCATCTGCTTAAGTTCGGATTGTTTTTCACGAGCTTTCTTACGATTTTTGGCTTCTTCCTTCATCTTTTGGTATTGGTATTTGCCCCAATCGATGATTTTCACGACCGGCGGGTTAGCATTAGCAGCAATCTCCACTAAGTCTACACCCTGTTCATTCGCCAGAAGTTGTGCCTCACGACTTGACATAATGCCAAGTTGTTCGCCACTAGAACCGATAACGCGGACCTCAGGATAACGAATTTCGCCATTGAGTCTAGTCCGTGATTGCTTTTTTATGATAGTCCTTTCTTCTCTTGAATTAAACTGATAACAATTATATATCATCTTCTCCTAAAAGTCAATGCTTCCGCCAGATGAATTTGTTTAATAATCTCCGATTTATCTAAATCCGCAATCGTCTGGGCAACTTTAATAGTTTTGAAATAAGCACGCGCTGACAGGTTTAGACTTTTTGAAGCTTTTGCTAATAGCTTTTCGGCATCAGGTTCTAGTTTTAAAATTTGTGAAACTTGAAAAGAAGAAAGGGAACTGTTAAATACTCCGTCTTCATGATAACGATTTTTTTGGCGTTGGATAGCATCTGTTATATTATTTTTTACAACAATATGTTCTCTGTCAGAATTGGTTAGGGGCCTTCTTAAATCTTGGTTTTCAACTTTTTCAACCATCACCATCATGTCTATTCGATCGAACAATGGTCCAGAAAGTTTTTTCTGATAGTTCTGTATTTGTTGCTCGGTGCACTTGCACTCGTGGCTTATATCACCTAAATAACCGCAAGGACATGGATTCATCGTGGCCACTAACATGAAATCTGCTGGATAGACTGATTTTCGATTCGCCCTAGAGATAGCTATGGTCTTATCTTCCAGAGGTTGCCTCAACGCCTCGAGTACCGTGCGTGAAAATTCTGGTATTTCATCTAAAAAGAGTATACCCTTGTCCGCCAGAGAAATTTCACCCGGCCCAGCACCTGATCCGCCTCCAATGATAGAGGTAGAACTTGCGGTATGGTGGGGATTACGAAAAGGTCGACTATTGATAACTTCATCGGTGGCAAGACCTGCCATCGAGTAGATTTTTGTGATTTCAACCATTTCGTCAGAGGTTAAATCTGGCAAAAGATTAGCAGAGGCTTTCGCAAGCAGTGTCTTACCAGCTCCTGGTGGACCAGATATCAAGATGTTATGATGTCCGGCCACTGCGATTTGTAGAGCTCTTTTAGCTAATTTCTGTCCACGTATATGATCCAGAATAGGCCCAGAAAGGACAGGACTGTTTACATTTTGTTGTTTTCTCATAGAATCTGCTTGGGGCAAAGTTAACTGATCTTTGAGCGCCAAATACAGGCTCTGGAGTGACTCTACTCCGTAGACTGTTACATCGGATATTAACGCAGCTTGTGAAAGATTTTTCATTGGCACATATATTTCTCTATATCCTGCCTGTTTTGCCACTTCAATGATGTTAATAATACCTTTAACAGGGCGAATTTGACCATCGAGCGAGAGCTCACCCACAAAAGCTTTTTTAAACACGTCACTTTTGATCAATTGGCCAGACAATACCAATATCGACAATGCTATCGGTAGATCAAGGTAGGTTCCATCTTTTTGTAATTCTGCTGGAGCCAGATTAATCGTCACCTTTTTGTCAGGGAACGAGAATTCCGAATTAACAATCGCACTACGTACTCTCTCTTTTGCCTCATTGACTGTTTTGTTAGCCATGCCGACGATATTGAAAGCTGGCAGCCCACGATTCATATCGCCCTCAACTTCAACCAGCTTACCATCGAAGCCGTAGGGCACCATAGAATGAATTTTTGCAATCATGTCGCGTTATTAGCATGGATGAAATTTAAAAACAAGTCCCCACGTTTTTTAAGCAACTCCTTTATGCGCAATTAACGAAATTATACAGAATTTGCCTGTGGAAAACTCAAGCAAAAAAACACAAAAATTGTTCAGAAAATGTATTGACATAAGTATTTTTAGGCGCTATAATAGAGGTAGCTTTTGAATAAAAAAATTATTCAAAAGGTCAAAACAAAAATTTAGCCAAAATAACTCCACACTCTACAAAAAAGACCGGTTTTCCTCGCAGTTACCGGTCTTTTTCTATGTGAGCTACTTTATTAGGAGGCATTTTTGCATTTATTTTAAACAAAAATACCGCCAAATTGGCGGTTATAAGCATAAAAAATGGTGGAGCTGGGGGATACTGCCTCCCCGTCCGAACCATCACTTGGATACCATTCTACGTACATAGTTTTCTGTTTCGTCTTGGCTTAAATTAGTAGCTGCAGAAAACGAAACTACTAAATGCCATGGCTAATTTTCGAATTATTCCTCGCCAATTAAATAACCTTATTTCCGTTATATGATAATTCCGACCTTACGGAATCTTGGATCGAAACCAGCCTAGAAATAATTAGGCATAAGCTGGCATGTAAGCAACATGCGCAGTTTTAGTGTTTTTAGCACTTATTAATACTTACGGTATTCAATCGGTACGCCTGATATCTGTTAATAATCCGTCTAAGCTTTGTCAGCCCCAACTGTTGTCAATTTTACCATAACTCCTTTAAAAATACAATAGCCTTTCAAGAGCCTTTTGAGCACCCGAGATTAATACGGATCATATGAAACCAAGTCAAAAAACCGTGACAAAAATAGCAAAAAATAAGACCATACATATGTAAAAACACATAATTGTTGTAAATATTACAACAAAATGAACAATAAATTAGAACAGGGGAAATATAGAGTATATGTTGTAAATATTACATCGATAAAGTTGAACAAATCTATTGATTTTTTTAGGAAAATATGCTAAATTAAAAACAGTCGTGATGACTAAACAAAAATTAAAAACAAAGGCAAATTAACAATATGAAAAAGTTCAAAACGTAATATTTGGCGGGCGAAAAGGTAATTTCTAGCCATAAATTACAACATAGGAATTACCTAGAGCTCCGCTAAAATCCGATAGAAGGAAACGATCAGTGGAATTCTAGAGGGTCCAATAGAGAATTGCCTAAACAAATCTCTAAAGGAGAACCAAGAGAAAAGTGAAAAAGTAGAGATACTAAAACAACTATCTCGAGGAAAAAGCGTAGAGCGCATAGTTAAATCTTTCGTTAGTACATTCTAAAAAACATAAACAAGAGCGAAAGAAAAAAACTATAAGGACAATGCTTCACCTTGCGTGAAGCGGTCAAAAAAGGGAATGGCGGATCAGGTTGCGGTCAATAGTAAAGATTATAAGAGCCGGATAACCCCCGCCTCCCCTTCCCAAAAAAGGGGAAATTTACTTGGGGGCAGAAAAATATGATATAATTTGGTTATGAAGCATAACCGTCTTATCTATACTATTAGCATCATCGGACTCGCAGCTTTAATCGTGATGTTGATTTTTACCTCTCCGACGGATATTGGGCCGTTCGGGGTTTTATTATTTTTTACAACAGTTTATATAGTTTGCTACGGTATCGTTGCTTTTTTGATGCAACTATTTTTACGTATCGCTTTCAAAAAAAATACCTTTCGCAATAAGGACTATCTCTACGCAGCAGTACTTGCCTTCGGTCCGATCATGCTACTGATGGCACGTTCGTTTGGCGCTATCAATTTTTGGACTACAGGCTTAATCATCCTATTTCTTAGCTTGGCCGAATTTTTAGTCTACAAAAGAGTATGATTTTCTTAAAAAAACGCAAGCTTTTTCTGAAAATGTGGTAAAATAAGCATATGGACTATGGTCAACCTACTCAGATAACTGATTCGCAGGATTTTTTTACCGAAGGGGCTGGTAATCGTAACCCGAATGTCAATAATTTTGAAGCAGACAACAATCTTAATACCGACAACTGGGACGTTACTCCTACGAGAAATCCAGGTGCGCTTGGTGGAAGAGTTATGACGACTGCAGATCAGGGGGAGTCAGCCGACTTTTTACCACTTCCTTCATCTGAGATGCCAGAAATGCCTAGCGAAGTATATCATCCCACGGCAGAAAGCTTAACTAATCTTGCGCCAGAGGCATCACACGCCCAGAAAGCCCCCTCTCGATCAGAAAAAGTCAACCAGCCAGAGATGCCAACAAATTCGACCAATCAACCCCCAGAATTAGGTCAAGTTACCTCTTTAGAACCTGAGCCAACCCCAGTAATAGAGGGTGCCCATCCTTCGGCAGAAAAGGATACTGCCTTGGCTCTACAATTCACTCGAAAACAAGCCATGTCTGGAGATAAACTCTCAAACGAATATGTCAAAAAACTCGACGATCGACTCAAAGAACTTGATAACACCGGTGATATAGCGGCATTTATGACTTTTCTAGATCAGGCTAGGAAGGTCTATCAGGGGAAAGCTGACGTCAAGGAGGCAGCATGAGCACAGTTTCAGGTATGATTATTAAGAGGGAAGTACAAAAATGATTGATTCTAGGGTGGTTTTTCTCATAGTAATCGTTGCTGTAATTCTCCTAATCTCTATTGTTTTTGGTACAAAAATTAGTAAATTACGTAAGGCTAAGAGGTATGAACGTAGTCTTAAGATGGTGCCACTTCTTATTCACTTACCGCCTACGACCGACGATATCGAAACAGGAAGTCGTGACAAGCGCGATATCACAGATGAAGCGGTTTCGAAGGCTCAAGTGATGTATTCTATTCTGTCATCCACATTGACTAAGGGCTTTAAGACCAAAATCTATGGTCAAAAACATTTTTCTTTTGAAATTGTCGCTAAAGATGGCTTTATCAGATATTACGCTGTAGTCCCAGAAACGCTGAAAGAGACAGTGAGGCAAGCCATCCAGTCCGCTTATCCTACAGCACGCGTTGAAGAGAGATCAGTGGAAAATATCTTCGAAGGTGGAGGCGGCATCCACGCTGTTGCTGGTGCAGAATTGGGTCTAGATAAAGATTCATACCTACCAATCCTAACCTACGAAGACTCGAAACGCGATGCCCAGATGGCACTTTTAAATGCTTTTTCTAATGTGGGTAAAAATGAAGGTGCAGCTGTACAAATTTTGTTCCGGCCTGCACAAAATAATTGGACTGAAAAAGGCAAGCAATATATTGAAAATACCCAAAAAGGCAAAAAAACCAAAAGTATTGGGGGGAATATTGGCGATTTTGCTATCGATTTGATCAGGGCTCCCTGGGAAGTCCCAAGCGAACACGAAAAAAGTGAACAGGTGACAATTACTAACCTTAAGCAAGAAGAAATTACCGCTATAGGCAATAAAATGCGTTTTCCAGCTTATGAAACGTTGATTAGGGTGATAGCTAGCTCCGCTTCAGAGCCTCGCTCTGAGGCCATTATGGGTGGTGTTGTTAGCGCTTTTTCTCAGTTTGATGCTCCACAATTAAATAGATTTAAAGTAAACATCATGAAAGACCCTAAAAAGCTCGCCACAGATTACACTTTTAGATTCTTTAATAGCCGTATTAGATCAAATATTCTTAACAGCGTAGAACTTGCCTCTGTTTTTCATTTGCCAGAACAAAATGCCATTCCAAATTCACAGGTAGAGCGCCAGCTTACTAAACAAGTTGATGGTCCAGCTAAACTTGCCACTGAGGGTCTTTTCCTAGGGACCAATGAATTTCGTGACAACAAAAAGGCAATTTACCTACAGGAGAAAGATCGTCGCCGCCACATGTACGTAATTGGTCAAACGGGTATGGGTAAATCCGTCTTTCTCGAGAATCTTGCTTTCCAAGATATGTGTGATGGGCGAGGATTTGCTTTTATCGATCCACACGGTGATGCCGTAGAAGCCCTACTCCAACGCGTTCCAGAAGAGCGTATTGATGATGTTATCTATTTCGATCCTGCCGATATCGAACACCCAGTAGGTATGAATATGTTTGAGTTCACTTCTGATGATCAAAAAGACTTCATTGTGCAAGAGGGAATCAGTATGCTTCAATCTCTGTTTGATCCGCAAAACCAGGGCTTCTTTGGTCCTCGTGGTCAACATATGTTCCGTAACGCCGCATTGCTTCTTATGTCTGATCCAGCTGGCGCCACTTTTATCGATATTCCACAATGTTTTACTGACCCAGAATTTGTCAAATCAAAACTTAAATACGTCACTGATAAAGCCGTTTACGACTATTGGACAAAAGAATTTCCAGAGTCACGTAAATCTAACGACTCAGGTGAAGTAATCACCTGGTTTGCTAGTAAATGGGGTCCATTCATTGCTAATACAATCATGAGAAATACCCTTGGCCAGGTCAAATCCGGCTTTAATATCCGTGAAATAATGGATAATAAAAAGATTTTCCTAGTTAACCTATCCAAGGGACGACTTGGGGACATCAATGCCAATCTTTTAGGTATGATTTTCGTTATGAAATTCCAACAGGCCGCTATGAGTCGACAAGACATCCCAGAGCAAGAGCGTCAAGATTTCTGTCTTTATGTGGATGAGTTTCAGAATTTCGCCACTGATAGTTTTGAATCTATCCTTTCGGAAGCCCGTAAATATCGTCTCAATCTTATTGTGGCAAATCAGTTTATGACTCAGTTAACCGAGAAAATCAGAGAAGCATTGCTAGGCAACGTCGGTACTATTGTTTGTGGACGCATTGGTGTGACAGATGCTGAATTAATGGTTAAGGCATTTTCGCCAACCTTTACGGCTGAAGACCTTACAAAAACTCCAAATTTCGCAGCTGTCGCTAAAGTCATGATGTTCGATATGCCTTCAGCTCCATTCACGATTAATCTTCCTCCGCCAATGGGTGAACCAAATGTTGAATTGATGAATAATCTCAAGGTCTATTCCGCAACCAAGTATGCTAAGACTCGTGCAGAAGTAGAAAAGGAAATCGAAAGCCGCTGGTCAGCTGCCGAAAAAGCTAAAGGTGGCGAAATGGGCACAGTAGATGACGTACAAGACGGTTATAAAGAAAAAACCATGTCGAGTCCATCTAAGGAGCCAGAACCAGCTCCTAGGGCCTCTCAGGCACCTAAAAAAGGGTTTTTAGACGGTTGGTTGTCCCAAAAACCGACCAAGTCTCCAGTTTCGATGCCAAGCCCTGCGCCTAGACCAATTCAAACCCCGGCAACGACTCCATCCCCAGAAACTATACCAGCTCCAACTCCCGCCACCACGCCATCAGAACCACCTCAGATGTCTAGCCAGCCATCAGCCCCTATCCCGACTTTGCAAGCTACTCCTGCCCCAGAACAACACGAAGCCATTTTTAGAGTGAGATAATTTTTTCAGTAGGTGCTATAATATAGGCATGGAAGAAGGCCAAGATTGGATTTATACAGATACAGTAAAGGAACATTTTTTAAATCCTCGTAATTTCTTAATGGGTGACGAATCCAAATTTAAATGCGATGCTACTGGCATAGTCGGTAATCCAATTTGTGGCGATCAGATGAAGATGTTTATCAAAGTCAAGGATGGCCGCATCGAAGATATTCGCTGGAAAACTTATGGTTGTGCCTCAGCTATCGCTTCTACTTCGGCCTTATCAGAGCTAGCCAAAGGTAAGACGCTCGACGAGGCTCTCGAAATTTCCGCCGAAGATATTGATAATTACCTAGGTAAACTACCTAAACATAAATTTCATTGCTCAGTACTCGGTCACGACGCCCTAAAAGATGCCATCAAGAACTATAAAGAACAATCTGCATCTAATACTGAATAGTACTAATCTGTTGTAACCTGTCAACAATTCTAGGTAAAACTTTCATCACATGCTCAACATCGTCGGCGGTGTTTTGTAGTCCAAAAGAGAAACGAATTGATGAATGGGCAACCTCTGCATCTCCAGTTTTTGCCATCAATACATGCGAAGGTTTGGTATCGCCAGCAGCACAAGCCGAACCAGTTGATACTACAATACCTTCTGCGTCTAGATAAAGTTGAATAGATTCGCCTTCTGCCGCCCTGAATGAGGCATTTAAGATATTTGGTAGGGAAGCATCAGCAGAAATATCTGTATTTAGAGAACTACCAGGAATCTCTTTCAGAATCCTTTTTGCCAGATTATCTCTTAATTTACGGACATCTTTATCGTATTTTTCCCAGGTACGATCACGAAGGACTACCTCAAGAGCGCTGCCAAATCCCACAATCCCAACAGTATTGTAGGTGCCACCACGACGTTTATTTTCCTGATTACCACCAATCATAAAGGGTTTTAGGGGGACACCTTTGCGTACATATAATGCGCCCACTCCTACCGGACCACCGATTTTGTGGGCGCTAAAGGTTGCATAATCTAACCCCATCCTATGAACGTCTAGAGGGACTTTGCCTAAAACTTGAGTCAGGTCCGAATGCAAGTAGGCTTTACGTCTATCAGTTACTAAAGGTTTACCCCAATCATTTTTTATTTCAAACAGGACTGAGTCGTCATAGGGGCGCCTATCAATCTTTGGGAATTTCAAAAACTCTCCAGTCTCATTATTAGCTAGCATATAAGAGTATAATTTTGGCATTTTTGTCCCCTTATATACCTTTGCTGCCTCGATTATCGAGTGGTGTTCCATGGGTGAAGTCTCTATTTTACACCCCTCAAAAGTTCGTATTACGGTATTATTAGATTCAGAGGCTCCAGATGTAAAGATGATTTCTTCTGGCTCAGCCCCGATCAGCTGAGCTAAAAGGCTACGAGTATGCTCAATCTGGTTCATCGCTAGATGCCCAGGTGTATGTAGGGCCGATGCATTAGCAAAAAAAGACTTTTCTGCCCGATGCATAGCTTTTATTACTTCTGGTAATAAGGGAGATGTTGCTGCATGATCCAAATATGTCATCAGTTCTATTATACCACCCCAGACTTGAAAAAAAAGGTCTTAAGGTGTATAATAGGGAAGTATATTTAAGATGAGGTATAAAATGGCTGGAAAAGCTGAAGAATATGATTCGTCCGAAATTCGGGTGCTCGAGGGATTAGAGCCTGTTCGTTTACGACCAGGTATGTATATTGGTTCCACCGGTTATGATGGTCTCCATCATTTAATTAAAGAAATTGCTGATAACTCTATTGATGAAGCTATCGCCGGTTTTGCTAATAAAGTAGATATCACTATCCTAAACGATGGTGGTATTCGCATTGACGACAATGGCCGTGGTATTCCTGTAGATATTCACCCCAAAACCAAAAAATCCACTCTAGAAACAGTCCTAACTGTCCTCCACGCTGGTGGTAAATTTGGCGACGGTGGTTATAAGGTGTCTTCCGGTCTTCATGGTGTTGGCTCCTCAGTAGTAAATGCTTTGTCGACTCACATGGTTGCCGAAGTTTATCGAGACGGTAAGACCCATCACATTGAATTTGATCTCGGTAAACCTACCATGGAACTCCAAGTCACCAAAGGTAGCCCACGCGAATCTGGTACCTCTATTACTTTCTACCCAGACCCCTCTATCTTTAAAGAAACTACCACCTTTGATTACAATTGGGTATCCAATTATGCCAGACATCAAGCCTATCTCACTAAAGGCATACTTATTACCGTTACCGATGAACGTAACGGTGCTCACGAATCGTTTTATTTCGAAGGCGGCATTAAGAGCTATGTTAAGCGTCTTAATAGCGGTAAAGAAGTACTTACTGATGACATTTTCTATGTAGAACGCCAAGTCAAAGACGCCATGGTCGAAATCGCTCTTCAGTACAATGATTCTTACGCTGAAACTATGAAGCCATTTGCTAATAACGTTCTTACCCCTGATGGTGGTATGCACGTAGTTGGTTTTCGTACTGGACTTACTCGCACGGTCAACGATTATGCCCGCAAAAATGGTCTCCTTAAAGAAAAAGAAGATAACCTAACTGGTGACGACATTAAAGAGGGGCTTACGGCTGTTATTCTAGTGAAGCTTCCAGATCCACAATTCGAAGGTCAAACCAAGAATAAGCTAGGCAATCCAGAGATACGTGGTTATGTTGATAAAGTTATGACCGAATATTTCGGCTACTATCTCGAAGAAAATCCAGCTATCGCTAAAAAAATTGTCAGCAAAGCCACTCTCGCTGCTCGTGCCCGTAAGGCTGCTCGCGCCGCTAGAGATAATGTCATCCGTAAGGGTGCTTTTGAGGGATTAAATCTCCCATCCAAGCTAGCAGATTGCTCCAGTCGCAATCGCGAAGACTGTGAGCTATTTATCGTCGAGGGTAACTCAGCTGCAGGTTCAGCCAAAGAAGGGCGCAACCCTCAAATTCAAGCCATCTTGCCTCTCAGAGGTAAAGTTTTGAACACCGAACGTGCCCGTTTGGACAAGATGCTTGCTAATCAGGAGCTTGTTTCTCTCATCAAAGGATTAGGTGTTGGTATTGGTGATCAATTTAATATTGATGGTCTAAGATACGATAAGATTATTTTCATGACCGATGCCGATGTCGATGGTCTCCATATTGCCACTCTTCTAATGACTTTCTTCTTCCGCTACATGCCTCAAGTTATCGAAGAAGGTCACGTTTATCTGGCTAAGCCACCTCTGTTCGGTTTAATTAAAGGTACTGGCAATACGCGTAAGATTGACTACCTTTATGATGAAGTTGCCCTAGAGAACAAACTTACTGAGAAAATAGAAGAACGCCGCAAAAATGGCACCAAGATTGATGAAACCCAAGAGCGTTTCAAACAGGCTGGCTACACAGCACAGCAACGTTTTAAAGGTCTTGGTGAAATGGATGCTAAACAACTCTGGGAAACTACAATGGATCCAGAGAACCGTATACTAGTTAAAGTTCACGTTGAAGACGCCGAAAAAGCTGACGCAGTGTTCACGAAGTTAATGGGAGACCAAGTCGAACTCCGCAAAAACTTCATTCAAGCTGGTGCTGCATCTGTTAACCTCGATGATTTGGACTTCTAAGGGAAGGAGATAAGCTATGAAAGACGACAAAAATTCAAAGAATAACTCGCCAAATGAGTCTCAGAACATGCCTGCTGAGGGTCTTTCGCGACCAACAGGGAGTGAGAATAACATGTCCGAAGCGGGTGTATCCGAGACTCCTGTAGTACAAGATGGTATTGAAATAAAACCCGTCGAACATACTATGGAAGACTACTTCCTTCGCTATTCGATGTCTGTTATCGTAGATCGTGCTCTCCCAGATGTTCGTGATGGTCTAAAGCCAGTCAATCGCCGTATTCTTTATACTATGAACAAAAACGGCTGGAAGGCCCCTCACGCCACCGTAAAATCAGCGCGTATCGTCGGTGACGTCATGGGTAAATACCACCCTCACGGCGACTCTTCAATTTACATGGCTATGGTCAACCTTGCGCAACCTTGGAAAATGCGTTATACCCTCATCGAAGGTCAAGGTAACTTCGGCTCAATGGACGGTGACGAACCGGCCGCTTATCGTTATACCGAGGCCCGTATGGACAAAGTGGGCGCTGAGCTTCTTACCGATATTGATAAAGATACTGTAGATTTTCGTGATAACTTTGATGGCACAGAGCAGGAACCGGTGGTTTTGCCAGCTGCACTACCAAATATTCTCTTAAATGGCCAGATGGGTATTGCAGTCGGTATGGCTACCAATATCCCGCCTCATAATCTTGGAGAATTAGTCGATGCTACCGTTGCGCAGATTGATAATCCAGATATCACTTTGGACGAATTAATGAAACACGTCAAAGGTCCAGATTTTCCAACTGGTGCCGAAGTCTACGGTGGTGCGCCAATGCGCCAAGCCTATGCTACCGGTAAGGGTTCTGTAGTTATCCGCGCTGTCACTAATATCGAAGAGCGCAAGAATGGTCGTTACAATATCGTGATAACGGAAGTTCCATACGGTATGAGTAAGGAAGGCTTCATTGAGAAAGTTCGTGAGCTCGTGCTTGCCAAGAAGCTCGATCATATCGCAGATGCACGTGACGAGTCTGCTCGTGGTAAGATTCGTATTGTTGTAGAACTCAAGAAAGATGCCTTTCCTAAGAAGATCCTAAATCAACTTTATAAGATGACTGGTCTCCAGACGGCTTTCCACTACAATATGCTAGCCCTAGTCGATGGTGTGCAACCTCGTATCCTTGGTCTCAAGGAAATTCTTGGTGAATTTATCAAGCATCGTCAAAAAGTAGTCCGTCGTCGTACTGAATATGACCTTAAGAAAGCCAAAGAACGCGCCCACATTCTGGAAGGTTTAAAAATCGCACTTGATAACATTGATGAAGTAATTAAAGTTATTCGCGCCTCTTATGATGATGCCGACAAGCAACTTATGACTCGTTTCGGACTCTCCGAAATTCAGGCAAACGCCATTCTACAGATGCAACTTCGCCGTCTCCAAGGCCTAGAACGCGATAAGATCGAAGAAGAACTAAAACAACTTCATGAATTGATTAAGAAACTAGAGGCAATTCTTGCCGATGAGAACGAGATTCTCCGCGTTATTAAAGAAGAACTTATTGCTCTAAAAGGTAAATACGGTGATGAGCGTCGCTCTAAGATCGTTAATCACGAAGTTGGTAAATTCTCTGAAGAAGAACTCATTCCTGAAGAAGAAAGTGTTATTTTACTTACCTCTGAGAATTACATGAAACGCGTTCCACAAAACGATTTTCGCAAGCAAAACCGCGGCGGTAAAGGCAAACGTGGTATGACCACCAAAGAAGAAGATGTAATCGCTCAGATTCTTACCGCTAATTCGCACGACTACTTGCTATTCTTCACCAACCAGGGGAGATTATTCCGTATGAAGGCTTATGAAGTACCCCAAGCCTCTCTAGCCGCTAAGGGGACTGCTGCTGTCAATATGCTCAACATGCACCCAGAGGAAAAAATTACCTCTATAATTAAACAAGGTGACGCTGGGGCCGATGGTTATCTCTTTATGGCTACCAAGAAGGGAACCATTAAGAAATCAGCCATTAAGGATTTCTTTAATGTTCGCAGCAATGGTCTTATCGCTATAAAATTAGACACTAACGATGAGCTACGTTGGGTCAAAGAGACCACCGGTGAAAATGACATCGTGATTTCAACCTCAGCTGGTCAGGCTACTAGATTCAACGAAAAGGAAGTCCGGGCTATGGGTCGCTCAGCCATGGGCGTTAGAGGTATGCGCCTTCGTCCAAAAGACGAAATCGTTGGTATGGACGTGATTACCGACCCTAAACAGAAATTAATCGTAGTATCAGCTAATGGCTATGGTAAAGCTACTCTCGTATCTAACTTCCCGCCCCACAAACGTGGCGGTGTAGGTATCAAGGTAGCCGCCGTCACCGAAAAAACTGGTCCAATCGTTGCTGTTCATACGCTCGATCCGCTTGCTAAGGAAGTTATCATGATGTCTACTAAAGGTCAGGCTATCCGTGTCGCCATGAAAGAAATACCCACGCTTGGTCGTGCCACTCAGGGTGTCCGCATTATGAAAATGTCAGAAGGTGACAACGTAGCCTCTATTGGTATTGTTCTTCCAGAAGAACCTGCTGAAGAAGAAACTAAATAAGCCTAGCCACTTTCGGATAAAGCAAAAGCATCAAGAAAACTTGATGTAGGGGGTTGTTTTCTCGCATAACTTATGCCTATACTGCCTCAAAATTAAAATAATAAGAGGAGTATTATGAGAAAAATCCCCCTTCTACTATTAAGTTTAACTACATGGCTAGGCAGTAATCTTATCGCAGAATCACATGTTTCTGCTGCGTACAGGACACCGGAGGCCACTTGGTGGACTGTGTCGGAACTCTTAGAATTCAATAATCAAGTCAAAAGGGAAGAAGACCAAATTTGTGGCGATGACACTAATTGTAGGCAGGAATTGTATTTTTCCCATCTGGAGAGTGAAGATACCAGATATCAAGCTCTAGAAATGATGACTCAGTCTCGTTTTGTTGTCACTTCGATTAATCCAGGTCAGGAAAAAGTTAAAGTTATTTATTTTGATGAGGACCCCATGCTAAAGCGTTTTGGAATAGAGGAACATGATCCGCTTCAGCATATTTTTCTCGCTTGGTTTAACCAGGATAATAGTGCTATTACTAATTATAGTTATCAATATCCTGTCGAAAATCAGTTTCCAGCGGACATCCATTTACTGTACGCAAACAATGCTAATTCCTATAGCGATTCTGGTTTTCCAGCTAATCAAGAATTTGAACTGCCAATTAATCAGACAAACTTATCTGAAAATCACCTAGGTAGTATTAAGGTGGCTGTTTTTGCTAATCAGTTCAATTCTATGGGGCAGGCCAATTATCTATCGTGCCTCAGAGAAGATGATTATGAAGTGGACGTGGGATGTCAGATTATGTACTCTGCTGAACAGGGGAGTAGGTATTTTCCACCTAGAGAGACGCTTGAGCAAAATGATAATATCAATAATCCAGTTAGTAGCGAAGGTCAAAATATGGCACTAAATGACGAAAACATTAATACAGAAGCAAATCCCTACGCAGCGTCAACTAATACAGAACCAAATGATAGTCCAGAGCGACAAGAAGTGACCGAATCGCCTCGATCAAATAGTGAAGCATTGCAGGTTAATGATAGTATTACGCCTGTCGAAACAATGACCACTTCACTAGAATCCTCAATCAAAGCTCCAGATACTGGTTCTTATACATCACTCTGCAAAAAGATTATTGAATTCCCATGGTGGTTAGCTATTTTACTGGTTATTGGGGACATTACGCTTATGTGGCTGTTTTTGCCAAAAAATTCCAAAAAACTCCAGAAAAACCCTTGACAAGGAAACCCAAGTGCGATAAAATGGGGACAGTCTAAAGCTGCGAGTAGTTATTTTACTAGTCTTTAGAAATAGTTTAACAATTTAGTTGTGCAATTAATCATCGTCAGTTTATTTATTATGT
>CAMVCL010000003.1 GCA_947165975.1 uncultured Candidatus Saccharibacteria bacterium
TTTTGGCGGAGGGTGAGGGATTTGAACCCTCGCTCCAGGTAGCCCCGGACTAACTCGTTAGCAATGAGTCCCCTTCAACCACTTGGGTAACCCTCCATTTCAATAATTTTATCACATTTTTTATTTTTTGCTAAGTATATTGCATGTGTGTTATAATGAACTTATGGCAAATCAAGCAGAGATTTCCTGGCAAGCCGAAGAATTTATTCCCCGCGAACACAACGTCGGTTGGTATTTTGGGCTTTTTGGTATCGGTATAGCTCTCGCTGCTCTATCAGTCCTAATTAAATCATGGACTTTTCTTGCACTCATCATTCTCAGTATTGTCGCCATCTTAATTTCAATTTCTCGACCTCCTCGCAAGATACAATATAAACTCGACAAAGATGGTCTCACAGAAGGCAATCGACTTCATAACTTTGAAGATTTTAAAGCCTTCGGCATCCTTAAAGAAGAAAATCACTTCTCAGCTGTACTTATTCCCAAAAAACGCTTCAGCCTTAGTGTAAAGGTTTATTTCCCTGGCGACAGTGGTGAAGCAATCGTTGACGCTCTCGGTGCTCGTCTCCCCATGGAAGAAGTTAAGCTTGATTTCCTCGATAAAATCGTAAATTTCTTGCGCATTTAATTAAAACGTGATAATATTAACATAAGTATTAATATAAGAAGGTGGGCAAAAATGGACCAAACTAAAACAACTAATCCAGCAGAAGTACCTGCAAACGCAGATAACGATCTACAAAAAGCAATTGACGATATCACTAATACGACCAGTGTTGACCCGGTTTTTTCTGATCCGGTCGCTGCACCATCATCAGTGCCAGAAGGCGATACAGGCGAACTTGGCGAGCCAGTTGGCCCATTCCCAGAACCAAAAGTCGAAGTTCAAGAACCAGCCCCTGAACCAATTGCCCCAATTGAAAATGTCGAGATTCCAGACTTAAACACCGAAACTCCGTCTGAACCAGCCCCACAAAACACTAGCGAAATCAAAAAAGCCGCCCTCCGAGATCTCGTCCCAATCCTCGATAAAGTTAATATGGATAGTACTGAAAGATTCAATATTTACCGCGACATCTTTGATGAACTAAAAGATTACACCGTACTAGAACCAGCCTACCAAGCTGCTCGTGAAATTGCCGACGAAACTACTCGTGCTAACGCTTTGCTCTACCTTGTCCAATCTATCGACAAAATGTAAAAGACCCACCTCACAAAAATAGGCTCCTTTTAAAGGAGCCTATTTAAATTATATGAATGTAATTTTAATACATTCCGCCCATATCTGGAGCAGCAGGCTTTTCTTCTGGAATCTCACAGATCAAAGCGCCCATTGTAATCGCTGTTGCTGCAATTGAAGTGGCATTCTTAACGGCCTCTTTAGTAACTTTAGCCGGATCAATTACGCCATTCTTCTTCAAATCAACCAAACCTTTTTCCGGCGTCATTACATTGACACCAAACCCGTCCTTAGCTGATTCCACTTCAGCCAGTAACGCCTGTGCATTTAACCCAGCATTTTCCATAATATGAATAAACGGAGCCTTCAAAGCATTCTTCACAATCCTAACACCCGCGTCTGTTTCCTTCAACTTAGCAGCCATATTGACTAATGTCACACCCCCACCAGTTACAATACCTTCAGCCAGTGCCGCCTTGGTTGCAGCCACTGCATCGTCAACACGATACTTTTTCTCTTCGATTTCAGTTTCAGTTGCACCACCAACTTTAATTACTGCTACTTTGCCCGAAAGAGCTGCCGCTCTTTTTTCAAATTCTTCACGCTCATAGTCTGATTTAGCATTTCCTGCAAAGGTATGAATCAATTCAATTCTATCTTGTACCGATTTCTTGCTACCAGCACCCTTAATGATTGTCGTTTCATCCTTTGTGGCAATTATCTTCGCCGCTGACCCGAGCACCTCGAGACCAACTTCTTCCAATTTTAACCCTTTATCATTTGATACCACCGTCGCATCGGTCAAAATTGCTATATCTTCCATGATTTCCTTACGTCTATCACCAAAAGAAGGAGCCTTCAACACCAATGTATTAAATACACCCTTTAATTTGTTCAAAACTAGAAGCGATAATGCTTCCCCCTCAACCTCTTCAGCAATAATCACTAAATCTTTCTTGCCAGTTTGCGCAACTTTTTCAAGTAGTGGCACAATGTCATTTGCTGCTGAAATCTTACGATCAGTTACCAATACTAATGGTTTTTCGAACACAGCTTCCTGCCTATTTACATCGGTCACAAAAAATGGCGAAGAATAACCCTTATCATAGCTAAAACCTTCAACGATTTCCTGTTCCATCTCTAAGCCTTGACCAGCCTCCACCGTCACTACGCCATCTTTACCAATCTTTGAAATTACTTCCGCAATTAATTCGCCCACAGTCGAATCACCAGCTGAAATTGTCGCAACTTCTGCCACTTTCTTTGAGTCACCTTCAATTTTTTCAGCTGATTTATCAATCTCTTTTATTATATCCCTACCTGCTTTTTCAATCCCTTTTCTAAGCTCCATCGGATTCATTCCAGCTGCAATCAATTTATTAGCCTCAGCCAAAATATTGTAAGTTAATACTGTTACAGTAGTAGTTCCATCACCCGCTACCTTATTTAACTTTTGAGCAGCAGTTTTGATTAGTTTTGCACCTACTGCCTCCCCCAGAGATTCATCTTTATTAGGTAACTCTACGGCTTCCGCCACAGTTACGCCATCGTGGGTGATCACTGGTGCACCATATTCCTTCTCGATAATTACATTTTGACCTTTCGGGCCAAATGTTACCTTTACTGCATCGTATAGCTGTTTTGCTCCGGACAAAACTTTTTCTCTTGCTTCTGCTTCATAAAAAATCTTCTTTGCCATTTTTTATAATGTCGCTAAGACATCCTCCTCTTTTAAAATAATATAATCAACATCATCGACCTTTATCTCGGTAGTTGAGTACTCCTTATAAACAATTTTGTCGCCTTTTTTAATTCCAGAAACTTCAGGCCCAACGGACTCCACTACTGCATAAGCTGGTTTTTCCTTTGCCTCACCAAGCAATATACCAGATTTTGTCTTCTCGAGTGGCTTTTCCACCACAGCGACCACACGGTCTTTTAACGGTTTTAATGCCATATTTTTTAACTCCTTTTCTACTTTTCATTATAGCACAAAAATTGGCACTTGCAACAGCAGAGTGCCAATTTTATTCTTAAGTTATTATTTTTGATTATCCAATAGTTCAGAAGCTTTTTTGATCATATAAGCTGCTTCATTCGTCGGGATCACATAAACTGGCTTAGAATCTTCTTCAGCCACATTGGCATAGCCTTTAGATTTATCTACCGATGCATCGTTTTTCAAACGAAATCCCATAAATTCTAGCTTCGAGATAATTGAACTTCTTACCGGCAAAGAACGTTCCCCAATTGTCGCAGTAAATACAATAGCGTCGATTCCTCCCATTTTTGCAGCAAATTCGCCAATTTTACCCGCTACACCATCGATAAATAAATTATAGGCTGCCGCAGCGTCTGCACGATCCTCTTCGGCTCCTGCGATGATTTCACGCATATCATTCGAACCAGCCATCGCTTGTAAACCAGATTGTTTATTCATCAACTTAATCGCCTCAGCTGCCCCTAGTTTCTCGCCAAGTAATGCTCCAATCGTTGGATCAATCGAGCCAGTTCTCGTCGAAGACATTAACCCCTCAAGTGGTGTTTCTCCCATTGAAGTATAGGCCGGTTTTCCGTCAATCAATGCTGTTGCTGAACACCCAGAACCTAAATGGCAAACTACCATCTTTTTTTCTAAAATTCCTAATTCCGGAATCTTATTCATCATATAGCCGTATGATGCACCATGCGCACCCCAACGACCCAAGTCAAACTCCTCAATAATCGCTTTCGGTAAAGCATACTCAGTATCTTTCCTAGAATCATTTGTTAATGCTTCTGAATCGCTCATCACCATCACTGGTACATCTGGAAACGTTTCTTTAGCATTTTTAATTCCTCGCTCTGTTCCAGGCACGTGCAAAGGATTTGTCACGCGCACTTTTTCCAGTTCTTCGAAAGTCTTTTCATCCACAATATGGTTTGCTGAAAAATATTTTCCTGCTGCCACTACGCGTACTAATATACCGTCTAACGGATGAGCTTCATTGATAAATCCTTCTTTCTCAAAAATCGCCTTTGCTTCCTTAAATGCTACATCCAGAGTATCCCATTTTTTATCTACCAACTCCTCAGAACCATCGGCACGCGTAATCGTACAGATAAATTTCTTCTTCCCGTTCTCTTCGATTCCCTCAAAATAAAGTGAGCATACTTCATCTTCTCCTTCATAAAGTGAAAACTTTTCCGAAGATGATCCAGAATTTAAAACCAAGAAAATTTTAGTAATATTTGTTGTCGACATTCTTATTAACTCCTTTTCCTAATTATATCACATAACCACTACAATAAGATCACCTTAAACTGAGGTGTTCCCTTTTGGATCCATTCATCCACTGCTTTTTTTACCCCAGGTAAAGCCGGATTCGTATAATCATGCACTATCATCACACCTTTTGACGCTATCCTAGAAGTAACTAAATTCAAAGAATCTCTGATAGATTCGTAAAAATCTCCATCTAAAAAAGCAAACGCGATTTTCTCAGGTAAATCATCGCCCGTCAATTCATTAAACCAAGATTTCTTTATTACAGGGACAGGGAGTCCCGTCTTCAAAAAACGATTCTTTACTTCTCTTTTTGTAACCATTAACTCCCCTCTCTTAAAATTCTCCCCCATTACTGAAGAATCATCCTTAGTCTTTTCTGGTAAACCTTCAAAGGAATCATAAATCCATAACTTCTTTTTCACAAAGTTATCCACAGAGTTATCCACAGAGTTTTCTCTATTGTATTCATAAATTAACTCAGCCAGCAATAAAGAAGTGTCACCCTTATAACAACCCAATTCAACATAGTCTCCTTCTGTTGCTAAAGCTTCTTTTGCTAGTTCAATAATTGTATCCGTTTCTTTTTCGGAAATTTGATCATTTTTCCACGCCATTACAAATACTTCCGCAAATATTCACCAGTTGGTGTTTTTGCCGTTTTGGCTAAAGTCTCCGGAGTTCCCTCTGCACAAACCATTCCACCTTTCAAGCCACCTTCCGGTCCCATATCGATAATCCAATCCGCAGATTTAATCACATGCAGATTATGCTCGATCACGATCATCGTATTTCCCCCATCAACTAAACGATTCAAAATCGCCAACAGTCTCTTCACATCATCTGAATGGAGCCCAGTCGTCGGCTCGTCTAAAATATAAAGAGTTTTACCAGTAGAACGCCTAGACAATTCCGTTGCCAGTTTAATTCTTTGTGCTTCCCCACCTGAAAACGTCGTTGCTGGCTGTCCAAGTTTAATATAACCCAAGCCTACCTCTTGAATAGTGCGTAATTTTCCAGCAATAGATGGAATATTTCCAAAAAATTCCACTGCTTCGTCAATCGTCATATCCAAAACTTGTGAAATATCTTTTCCTTTATATTTTACTTCCAATGCTTCACGATTATATCTTCGTCCATGGCAAGCCGGACAAGTCACATATACATCTGGCAAAAAATGCATTTCGATTTTATTTACCCCATCACCTTGACAATGTTCGCAACGTCCACCTTTTACATTAAAGGAGAATCTACCAGCTTTATACCCACGTACTTCCGCTTCAGGTTGTGATGCAAATAATTCACGAATCGCCGTAAACACTCCAGTATAAGTAGCCGGATTTGACCTTGGTGTTCTACCAATTGGTGATTGATCTATTACGATTACTTTATTAATCTTTTCGATTCCTTCAATTTTTTCATGCGTACCCGACACAGTTTGAGCTCGATGTAACCTTGCCAACAGCTCATTAGCTAAAATTGAATTTACTAATGTTGATTTTCCCGAACCAGATACACCAGATACCACATTAAGCACGCCTAACGGAAACTTCACATCTATATTTTTTAAATTATTTTCCCTCGCACCACGTACTACAAGCTCATGACCAGCTCGCACCTTACGACGTTTCTTTGGTACCGGAATTGTCATTTCTCCAGATAAATATTTTCCAGTCAAAGAATCCTTATTTTTTATTATCTCCTCAGGTGTTCCCGCAGCTACTAGTTTTCCACCATTTAATCCCGCTCCTGGACCAATATCAATAATGTAATCTGACTGCAACATCGTATCTTCATCATGTTCCACTACTAATACTGTATTTTTCAAATCCCGCAAATGTTTCAAAGTTGCAATTAATTTATCGTTATCACGTTGATGTAGACCAATCGATGGTTCATCCAAAACATACAAAACACCCTGCAAACCAGAACCAATCTGCGTAGCTAACCTAATTCTCTGCGCTTCCCCACCAGACAAAGTATTAGCTGCTCGACCTAATTCCAAATAACCCAATCCTACATCTTTCATAAATTGCACTCTCTCACGAATTTCTTTCAAAATCGGTGTTGCAATCATATTCTCTGCTTCTGTAAAACCTAAATCTTGTGCTAGAACTTCAAGTGTTGCATCCACGTCCAAATTACACATATCTACAATGTTTAGATCATGCACCGTCACCGCTAATACCGCCGGTTTTAGTCTTGCTCCATTACAAGTCTGGCATTTTCTTACCCGCATAAATCTCTCAATATCGTGTTTAGTGAAATCTGAAACTTTCGGATCATGGTAACGGCGTTCTAACATTGGGATCACGCCCTCATAAGTCGTTTCATAAACTGTCCCGTCCGCAAAACGCCCTGAACCAGATATCTTCATTTGATACTTTTCATCTCCAGTTCCATAAAGAATCAATCGTTTATCTTCTTCCGACAATTCACCTATAGGCGTATATACATTAAATCCATGCTTTGCGCCCACTTGCATTAAACGTTTCAACCACCAAGAATCCTGACCTACACGATTAAACGGACGAATCCCTCCTTCTGCAATCGTCAAATTATTATTAAATACTAAGCCTGGATCAATCTCCATTCTCGTACCAAGACCAGTACAAGTTGGGCAAGCTCCTTCTGGCGCATTGAATGAGAACAGTCTTGGTGTCAACTCAGGGATTAATTCTTCTGGATGGTCTGGGCAAGCATATCGTTGCGAATATGTTAATACTTCAGAGTTTTCAGTCGGAATCCTCGATTCGCCCACCGCAACCGAATTATCTTTAATTCTAATAACCTCAATAATCCCTTGGCCCATCTCTAAAGCCTGTTCAATCGAACCAGCAATTCGAGTTCTAAGCTCAGGATTCAAAACAAATCTATCTACCACAATCTCAATGTCATGTCGTTCATTTTTGTTCAATTCCGGAAATTCATCCAGAGCATAGACGATTCCGTCCACTCGCACTCTAGAAAAACCCTTACTAGAATATTGCTCCGGAATATGCATAAATTCACCTTTTTTCGAAGAAACAATCGGTGCTAATAAAATACACTTTGAACCAAGTGGCAATTTCATCACCTCATTTACAATATCATCCACTGTACGCTTAGAAACTTCCTTATGGCAAACTGGGCAATGCGGAACGCCAACTCTAGCAAACAATAAACGTAGATAATCATACACCTCTGTTACTGTCGCCACTGTAGAACGCGGATTTCTCGAAGTCGATTTCTGATCAATCGAAATAGCAGGCGAAAGTCCCGTAATCGAATCCACGTCAGGCTTATCCATTATCCCCAAAAACATTCGCGCATACGAAGACAAAGATTCTACATATCGCCTCTGTCCTTCTGCATAAACCGTATCAAAAGCCAAAGATGATTTGCCGGAGCCCGAAAGACCCGTAATAATCACTAATTTGTCTCTAGGAATATCTACATCAAGATTTCTTAAATTATTCTGCCTAGCACCTCTTACTCGGATATAATTATCGTCACCAAAAATCTCACCTTCAATTTTTGCAATTTTCTTTTCTTCTGCGTTCATCACTGCTCCTACCTTCGTTTTGATAAACGCGTATATTATACTACAGAATTCAATTTTTGTCCATAAGCCAATATGCTATAATAATCATCATGGAAAAGGACATTGAAGAACTAGGAGAAAAGGAGAAAGAAAAAGCAAAAACACCTCAGAATGACGTTAAAACCTCTCGTCATGCAAGCCGTTATTTTGTCATAGGTCTAAGCCTAGCTATTTTTAATTATTTGCTATTCATGACTATCGCTAATCTAATTGTAAAAAATGACAATCTTTTCTGGTTCTCTTCATTTATAGCTACAGCTTTTACTGCCATACTAGCCTACATTCTGCACTCAAAAATCACTTGGAAAGAACGCAATCCAGGTAAAACTGGAATATATAAATTCATTATTTGGAATATTATACTCACTTTTGCCATTAGCCCGACATTAACTCAAATTTTCGGATATGCAACTGCACTTTATGATCTAGCGTTTAACATTTCAAATTTCCTACATATCCCTTTCAGCTATGATTTTATCCAAAGCACCGGCGCGTTTGTTCTCGCCAATGCCGTTATTATGGTTATTAATTTCCTATTCTATGACCAATTTATCTTTAGCAAATCAAAAAGGAGATCAAATGACCAAAAATAAACCTCTAATATCAGTCATTATTCCTATCTATAATTCTCAAAAACATCTCGAAGAGTGTTTAAGCTCAGTTCTACAACAAACTTATCAAAACTTAGAAGTCATCCTTGTAGACGATGGCTCAACAGACGATTCTAGTAAACTAGTTAATGACTACAAAAAGAGAAACCAAAACATCAAAGTTATTCACCAAAAGAATCAAGGACTCTCCGCCGCTCGTAATGCCGGCCTCAAGATTGCAACTGGCGATTACATAACCTTCGTCGATTCTGACGACAAAATCGAAGCTAATATGATAGAAAACCTCATTAAAGCCTTACAAAAAGACAATTCCGACATCGCTGTCTGTTCTTTTAAAGAAACCTATCCAAATCATAAAACCGTAGGTTTTAGTAAAAATCACCCTCCAAAATCTTTCACTACTGAGGCTGCTCTTCGCGCCATGCTTAAAGAAGAAGGTTTCATGCTTTCTTCAACCATGAAACTATACCCAACCAAATATTTTAATGATATTTCCTTTCCTATTA
Source organism: uncultured Candidatus Saccharibacteria bacterium (assembly GCA_947165975.1). Taxonomy (GTDB): domain Bacteria; phylum Patescibacteriota; class Saccharimonadia; order Saccharimonadales; family Saccharimonadaceae; genus Nanosyncoccus. Next base: position 9,146 of record CAMVCL010000003.1, read on the forward strand.
ATAAGCTCCATGAAGACGTTGCCATAACTTACAAGCTCATTATGAAAGCTCGAAAAATCTCTTTCGTACCAGATGAATCATACATTTATAACCACCACCAAGACTCTATCATTAGTCAAAGCTTCAATGAGCGCAAACTTGATCTCATCAATTTTACCGACAAAATGTGCGACGATATCGACCAAAAATATCCCAACCTCAAAAATATTACTAACGAACGCCGCATACGTGCAAGATTTTCTATCCTCAGACAAATTCCCCTCAACAATCCAAACACCAAAACTCTATTGAATTATCTCAAGACACATCAAAACTACATCGCTAATAATCCCGAAGCCTCAAAAGCCGACAAAATCGCCCTAAGATTGGCACTCATTCATCCCAAATTATTACAATTAGCTTACAGATTATTCAAATAACATATTGTGTCGCGCATAGCATCTTCAACAGTCAATTCTGTTTTCCAGCCCAATTCACGCTCTGCCTTTGTAGGATCAGCATACATTTCTGGCAAATCGCCTGCCCGACGTTCAGCGATTTTATACGGCAGCTTTTTGCCACTTGCTTCTTCAAAAGCTTTAATCATCTCTAGTACCGATACACCTTTACCGGTACCTAAATTATAAATTAACACACCTGGCTTCATTTTATTAATAGCCGCTACATGCCCTTTTGCTAGATCCACCACATGAATATAATCACGCAAACAAGTCCCATCTGGAGTGTTATAGTCATCACCAAACACCGATAATTCCTTAATTTCTCCACGAGCAACCTTCATGATGATCGGCATCAAATTATTAGGTATGCCGTTCGGATCTTCACCCATCAAACCGGATGGATGATTCCCTACTGGATTAAAATATCTTAATATCACTGCTTCAAATTCCTTATCCGACTCAGAAACATCCTTCAAGATTTCTTCAATCACATGTTTCGTTTCGCCATACGGATTAGTAATTCCAATACCCGTAATCATACTTTCGTCAAGCTTGGCCTTCTCTTGTTCTCCATACACAGTAGCCGATGATGAAAAGATAATCTTATGCACATCATGATCTTTCATACATTTCAACAAATTCACTGTTCCGCCAACATTATTTTCGTAGTATTTTAATGGTTTTTCTACAGATTCACCGACCGCCTTTAATCCAGCAAAATGCATTACTAAATCATAGTGATTGTCAGAGAACAACTTATCCATCTTCTCATAATCAAGTAAGTCAATCTCGTAAAAACTTGGGCGTTTTCCAGAAATTTCTTCTATTTTATCTAATACTGTAATTTTTGAATTAAATAGATTATCGATCACATCAATCTCGTATCCATTCTTATATAATTCAATAATTGTATGTGAACCGATATAACCAGTTCCACCAGTAACTAATATCCTCTTCATATGACAATTATAACATTCTATGTTAAAATATAGGGGATGTTTTTTGTTGATTTCCTCGGCTGGATTATGAAGCTATGCTACAACCTAATGAATAATTATGGCCTTGCCATTATCTTTTTTACTATTATTAGTCGACTTCTCATCTTACCAGTCACGGTATGGGTACAAAAAAATTCCATCAAAATGGTCAAGATGATGCCATCTATCAATCATATTAAAATTAAATACTTTGGCGATAAAGACACTATCGCTGAAGAAGAAGCCAAAATCTATAAAGAAAATAAATATAATCCTTTCGCATCTATCGTCCCTCTTGTCATTCAGATCCTCTTACTTATTTGTGTGATTGAAATCGTCAAACAGCCTTCTTATTATATTGGTACCGATAATATCGATTTCAACTTTCTTGGCTTCGATATGCGCTGGATCGCCATTGAAGATGGCGGTCTCTCTATTTTAGTACCTATCATCGCTGGTCTTTCAGCTTTCGCTTTCTGCATAGGTCAAAATATTATGAATGTCTTGCAGGCAGAACAGTCAAAAATGAATAAATACGGCATGATGGCGTTCTCGGTAGGGTTATCTGTTTACCTTGGCACTTTTGTTACAGCCGCAGTGGCTCTTTATTGGACTATCGGTAACCTTTGGGGCATCTTACAGCAATATCTCATGAATCTCATTATCAACCCCAGAAAATATGTTGATTACAAAGAGCTTGAAATCACTCGTAAAGAATTACAGGAATTACAAGATCTCAGCAAAAATAACAAGCGCACTAAAGAACAGATCAAAAAAGAAAAAGCTGATTATAAACGCTTCTTCTCGATTACCAATAAACATCTAGTATTCTATTCAGAGAGCAACGGCTTTTACAAATACTATAAAGGTTTCATCGATTATATTTTAGAAAATACCAACATCACTATTCACTATATTACCAGCGACTATCATGATAATATTTTCGAACTTGCTAAACAAGAGCCTAAAATCAAACCATATTATATAGAAGAGAAAAAACTTATCACTCTCATGATGAAGATGGATGCTGATGTAGTCGCGATGACGATGCCAGATATCGAAAATTTTCATATTAAACGAAGCTATGTCCGCAAAGACATTGAATACGTCTATGTCTCACATGGTATCGGCAGTAGCAATCTCCTTCTTCGTAAAAATGCCGTAGATCATTATGATTCAATTTTCGCAGTCGGCAGTTTTCAACGCGAAGAATATGAGAAAGAAAACAAGCTCCGACATCTCGACCGCAAGATTATTGATCTAGGTTATCCTCTCCTCGATGACATGATCGCAGATTATAAAAAAACGAAGCATACCACGTCTAAAGAAAAGACTGTCATGATCGCCCCTTCTTGGCAAAAAGATAACATTATTGATCTCTGCCTCGAAACCATGCTTGACTCTCTCTCTGGCAAAAACTATAAAGTCATCGTTCGACCACACCCACAACAAGTTCGCCATATGAGAGATGCCTTCGAAAAAATGAAAGAAAAGTATCAAAACACCAATATTACCATCGATATCGATTTTAACTCATCTTCAAATTCAATTTTTAATTCCGATATTCTTATTACCGACTGGTCATCGATCAATCTAGAATATGCCTTCACCACTGGACGTCCAGTCATCTCTGTCAATACTCCGATGAAAATCATGAATCCAGATTATAAAAAACTAGGTATCGAACCGTTCAATATCACTTGTCGTAAAATCATTGGCGAGACCATAGAGACCAAAGATGCAAAAAACATCGACGAAGTAATCGAGAAAATCCTCAAAAATACCAAAAAATACCAAAAACAGATTTTTGACTTACGCGATAAATCAATATATAATCTAGGCAGTTCTGCAGCCATTGGTGGCGAATATATTGTAGACTGTATCCAAAAAAAGATAAAAGAAAGGAAGACAAATGAATAGTCTATTCATCTTTGGTTATATTGACCCCTCCGTCGTTACGTATGCCATCCAAGCTGGTACTGGCATCGTTATCGCAGTCGGCGCTTTCGTCGGCCTCTATTTTAAAAAAGCGAAAAAGAAAGTCAGTAAAAAACTCGGCATTGATGAAAACAAGAATAAAGAAGTTGAATCAGATGAGATCGTCGTCAAGAAGACCGCCACAAAAGATTCTAAAAAAGCAACTACTAAAGTCAAAACCAAATCAAATAAGAAGAAATAGCCATGAAACGTGTAATTACTTATGGCACATATGATCTACTCCACTTCGGTCACATCAACCTATTAAAACGTGCCAAGAAATTAGGCGATTATTTAATCGTCGCGTTATCTACGGATGAATTTAACCTCAAAGAAAAGAACAAAAAAAGCTATTTTTCCTACAATAAACGCAAAGATCTACTCGAAGCCATCCGTTACGTTGATCTTGTTATACCTGAAGAAGATTGGGATCAAAAAATTAACGACATCAAAGAATTCAAAATTGATACCTTTGTTATAGGCGACGATTGGAAAGGTAAATTCGATTTTCTAAAAGAATACTGTGATGTAGTATATCTACCTAGAACCCCCGAAATCTCCACGACACAGATCAAAAAAGATCTTAAAAAATAATCCCTCCATATCTGTAGAACCCTAGCAAAACGCTCTTTTATATGGTAAAATTGTTCTATGAACATACCTCATGTTTTGAACAAAAGGAATAGGGTTTTACTTGCAGAGCTAACTAGAACCGATTTCAAATTACGTTATCAAGGTTCGGTATTAGGATATCTTTGGGCACTATTACGTCCATTAATGATGTTCGCAATTCTCTATGTTGTATTTGCTAAACTGCTTAGATTTGGTGGCGATATTCCGCATTATCCTGTTTATCTTCTTGCTGGTACCACCATGTGGAGTTTCTTTACTGAATGTACTTCTCAAGGTATTCAGGCCATGGTCGTACGCGGTGATCTGATTCGTAAGATTTCCTTTCCAAAATACATCGTTGTTGTTTCCGCCACACTTACAGCCGTCATTAATATGCTGATTAATCTAGTAGTCGTAATTATTTTCGCACTTATTAATGGTGTCACCCCTAGTCTCTCCTGGCTACTAGTTCCCCTCTCTCTCCTAGAGCTCTATGTTTTAGCTCTTGGTATCTCCTTCTTACTTGGCGCAATTAACGTTAAATATCGCGACATTACATCAATTTGGGATGTCTGTATTCAGGCACTTTTTTATGCAGTTCCAATCATCTATCCAATTTCTATGGTAGCAGAAAGTAGTGTCATGGCTGCCAAGATTATACTATTAAACCCCATCGCTCAAGCTATTCAGGATATTCGCCACAATCTCATCACTCACGAAGCAATTACTACCTGGAATTTTATTAGCAGTTTCTGGGTTCAAATCCTCCCTATCATTCTTATCATCATCATTCTAATCTTTGCCACCTTCTATTTCCGTAAAAAATCAAAATTCTTCGCGGAGGATGTCTAATGAAAAGAAGTCTTGGTACCAGAATTGAGGTTAACAGTCCAGATAGCGACACTGTAATTAAAGTGGAGAACCTATCAAAAAGCTTTAAACTCCCCACCGAGCGTTCTTCCAGTCTAAAACAATCAATCTTCAACGTTCTCAGTGGCGTTAAAGGATACAAAAAACAAAAAGTCCTTAAAAGCGTTGATTTTGAAGTAAAACGCGGCGAGTTTCTCGGCATCGTTGGCCGCAACGGTTCGGGTAAATCCACTCTTCTCAAAATTCTTGCCGGCGTTTATACCCCCGAAAAAGGACGCGTCACTATTAACGGTAATCTAATCCCCTTCATCGAACTAGGTGTTGGTTTTAATCCTGATCTAACTGGACGTGAAAATGTCTATTTAAACGGTGCCCTTCTTGGTTTCTCTCGCAAAGAAATTGACGATATGTATGATGATATTGTTGAATTTGCCGAACTAGAAGATTTCATGGATCAAAAACTTAAAAACTTTTCTTCAGGTATGCAAGTTCGCCTAGCATTTTCGATTGCCATCAAAGCTCAAGGTGATATTCTAGTTCTTGATGAAGTGCTTGCCGTAGGCGATGAAGCCTTCCAGAACAAATGTAATCAATTCTTCAAAAAAATCAAACAAGACAAATCAAAGACCGTAGTTCTAGTCACTCATTCTATGGAAAATGTTCGCCAATATTGCGACCATGCCATCCTTATTAGAGATGGCGTAGTAAGAATTGATGGTAGTCCAGAAGACGTCGCCAATGATTACAGCTTGGAAAATGCCCGACGATTCAATGACAAAAACGAAGAAGTTAAACAAGTCGCCGTCGAAAACGTTAATGTTAAATTGCTCTCAAACGATAAAATCACCCAGAAAGAAAAAGTCGAAGTCGAAATCACCTACAATGTAAAAGAAAATATCGATACATATGTTGCATTAACATTTTGGGACATCCAACGGGGCCAATCACTCATAAATAGTAATTCTAAAGCACTTCCCTGCAAAGGCAAAGGAAAGAAACGCTTAAATTTCAAAGTCAACATTAGCCCTCTTAATGATACAAATGTCCGAATATACGCGTCCATCCGTGGCAAAGACGGCAATATTCTCTCATATGTCCTAGATGATGATTCACCAACCTTCATCCTTCGCCGTAATGACTATCCAAACGAGAATAAGAAAACTACCGACGCAGTCTTATTCCAACGAGGAGAATTTGATGTCCAAGGATAACAAGCAAACTAATGCTATCGCTATCATATTTGATGACTTAACAGAATTTCATGTCATGCAACCTGCAATTGACTATATGAAAAAAGCAGGAATCGACATCGACATCATCGTCCCCTATGATAGCGGCTACAACGGTCTTCCTGAGCATACCTTCCAAAAGATTAAAGAATTAGGATACAAACCGCTCAACGATGTAAAGAAAGATAAACAATATAAAATTCTACTCACTCCATACCCTGGCCTTGAAATAGTTAAACGCATTAATTTTATTTATCACTTAAGATATCCTTATGGCGCACTCTCCGCTAAGCCAAATCCCACCTATCTACCAGACTGCCGCATCGATTACGATGGAATATTTTCATTTAATACTTATGATACAGATTATTTAAACGCTTACGGCGCAAAAGTATATCCAATACCATATTGGCGATATCATAATTTCAAACATAGTCGAAAAGATACTACCAAGCCAGTATTACTTCTTCTCCCAACTTTCGGCTCTGACGTTAGCTATATCAATCTTTTAACCGATTCAATTGTTTCAAAGTTGAAAGAAAAATATTACATTATAGCTAAAGCCCATCACGCCGTACATTTCGGTATAGATGGACAAGAGACGTTGGATAAACTCCAGTCAATCGCAGATGAATTCTATAATTCCGATACACCAATTGACCAGTTACTGGCAAAATCCGATCTAGTATTATCGGATAATTCAGGAGCCATCTTTGAATCAATTCGCGCTGGAGTCCCAGTAGCTCTATTCGCTCAAAATCTCAACCAACGCCATTTAGGTCCCATGAATACGCCACAATTCACTTTTGCTCAACAAGGTTTCATACCTCACACCGACCAATTAGATAAAGTCATTGAAATGCTTTCCTCCATAAATAAATACAAAGCCAAACAATCACAGCTGAAGAAACAACTCTTCATCAAAAACCCTTCCCAGCCTATTAAACCATTTTTAAATATCATAAACTTTTATCTCAATTCCGATCCAACTAAAGATCACCACAAAATCCTGCATGATCTTTTAGTCAAAGAATGGCGCACCGATAAAGAAAAAATCCAACATTCAGAAAAGCAACTTAAAATACTTACGCAATATATCGACGATTTGCATAATTCAACTAGTTGGAAAATTACTAAACCAATTCGTATCATAAAAGATAAATGGGAAAAACATGTTCCGAAATAAACGCTTTCTTATTACTCAGCCACTCATCCGTGGTATCAATGGCTCTACTGTAGTAACTCTAGAATTAGTTAAAGAGCTTCTTGCTCAAGAAGCCAAAGTCACCGTTTATACCTGCGATCACGCCGAACCTTCTAAATCTTTTTTCAAAAAAGCAGGAATCAAAGTTAACGCAGCCACAGAAAATCCTAATTACAAACTAACTGACTTTGATTATATCTGGGTTCATTCTCAAATACTACCTCTGAGCATAATTAATGATCTGTCCCATAAATTACCCTCTAAACTACCTGCGTTTATTTTCTTACATATGTCTGGTATGGATTGGATTCCCGACGAAAAGCCTTGGATTTTTAATCTAGAAAATCAATTATCTAGCCTATCGCTATTTATTTCCGAAGAAGTCAAGGATGTTAATAAGGCCTTTCTTGATCCTTCAATTCCCACAAAGTTTTATCGTAATCCTGCTCCAGATTCCTTTAAGAATCGCACGAAAAAACCTTCTAACACTCTTCGTAATATACTTATAGTCTCAAGCCACCCACCTAAAGAGATTCTCGAAGCCAAAAAAATCCTATCCGATACCCACCACATTAACGTTGACATATTAGGCGAAGGACAAGAAAAATATCAGTTATTTAATAAAAATATTTTAGAAAAGTATGACGCAATCATCACCATTGCTAAAACTGTTCCTTATTGTCTAATATCCGGCACACCAGTTTACGTATATGATACCTACGGCGGTGGACCAGGATGGCTCAACCAAAAAAACTTTGATCAAGCTAAATATCGTAATTTTTCCGGTTATCAAAATAATACTTATCCTAATTACGAAGGAGGGGTTTTTCACTTTAAAACAGCCTCTCAAATTGCTCAAGAAATCATTAACGGATACCAAGATAGCCTCGCATTCCATAAACAAAATATTTCTTCTTTCTTCGATGATTTTTCCCTCAGCTCTGTTCTTCCCATTATTTTTTCCAATTTACATCCTCGCAGACTATCTACGTTTTCACCAAAATACACCGAATCAGTTTTGTCAGCACAACGCTTGGCTACTATCAGATTTCAAGAAGGCGGAAAACTCTATGAACGAGACGAGATTATCAATCAACTCAAGCAAGAAAATTCAATACTGAACCAGCGAAATCATGAATTAGAAAACTATAAACAAAATACTGAAGCTGTTTTTCAATCTAAATCCTATAGAATGTTTGATAAAGCTATCACACCATACAAAATAATAAGAGGAAGGAAAAAATAGTATGACTAAAAATAAAGAACCAATAATTGGATATACTGCCGGAGTTTATGATCTCTTTCACATTGGTCATTTAAATCTTCTAAAAAACGCTAAAGGTATGTGTGATAAATTAGTCGTCGGTGTTACCGTAGATGAATTGGTCACCTATAAAGGCAAACGTGCCATGATTCCATTCGAAGATCGTATCGAAATAGTTCGCAGTATTAAATACGTCGATGCCGCCATCCCTCAATACGATATGGATAAATTATCTGTTTGCAAAAAACTCGGTGCCTCTATCCTTTTCGTTGGGGACGACTGGTATGCTACTGATAAATGGAAAAAATACGAAGAAGAATTCAAAAAAGAAGGTATCAAGATAATCTATTTCCCATATACTAAAGGGGTCTCATCTACTAAGATTAGTCAAGCCCTCGGGTATGTAAGAGATTTAGACGCTAAACAATTAGAAAACAATAAGGAAAAATAATTATGAAAGAGGATATTAAATACTGCGCTAGCTCATTCTTGATGTATCGAACTATTGTCGATCATAATAAATGTTTTTCTAAAAAGTATCTACCTCATTTTTATGATACACCTGCTAAACGTGAACCAATTAGAAATAGTCATGAACTTGAACAGAAATTAAAAAAAGAAGTAGAAAAAGCTACAAAAGGAGGCAAGGCCGCCTTAGCGCTAAGTGGAGGTATTGATTCTGCCATTCTTGCTAAATTTATGCCAAAAGGATCCACTACTTATACTTTTCAATGCGTAGTTCCAGGTAAGGAAGTCACCAATGAAGTCCCCCAGGCCGCCAAGTACGCCAAAGAATGCGGTCTTAATCACAAAATTATCAACGTATATTGGGAAGATTTTGAAAATTATTCTCCTATATTAATGAAGCATAAAGGCGCACCATTTCATTCTATTGAAGTTCAAATCTATAAAGCCGCACTAAAAGCAAAAGAAGATGGTTTTAATACATTAATTTTTGGTGAAAGTGCAGATAGCGTATTCGGCGGTCTAAATGGACTGTTATCGCAAGATTGGAAAATCGGTGATTTCATAGAAAGATACCAATTCGTTCCCCCATATAAGATCCTTAAACAGTTTTCTGTAATAACCGAGCCAGTGATAAAACACGCTAACGATGGATATATCGATCCACATGAATTTATTTCAACAGAATTCTTCAAAGAAAGTATGGGGTCATATTACAATTCCCTTGAAACTGCAGGAGTTAAATTTTTAGCGCCATATGCACAATGTTTCTTAGACGTTCCGATAGATTATTCTAGAATCCGTAATGGAGAAAACAAATATCTTGTCCGCGAAGTGTTCAACCGACTCTATCCCAATTTTGAAGTTCCACCCAAAACCCCAATGCCTCGCCCAACTGATGAATGGTTCGAAGATTGGCAAGGCCCCACTCGTCCCGAGTTTTGGCCGCACTGCACAGACAACATGACTGGTGACCAAAAATGGCTCGTCTATATACTAGAAAAATTCTTAAATCTAATCGAAGAATAAGTTAAAATCTAAAATAAATAGAACATAGGAGCTACTTACTAAAGCCAATATACCAACCACGAACAATATTATTAATAAAATATCTATGAGCCAACATTAATAACTGCTTCTCATTTTACAAGATTTTCAACGAGGTCTAAGGCATTTTTAATCGCCTTATCCATATCCCAATACTGATATGCCCCTAAACGCCCGCCTAGAATCATATTCGGATATTTCTCTTTAACTAATTTCACATATTCTTCATATAGTTTTGCAGACTCCTCATTATTAACTGGATAATACGCTTCACCTCCTTTTTGAAAGTCAGCCGGATATTCCTTTGCTATAATAGACTCTACTTGCTTTACAACTTCGGGTTGATGTATCTGATAATATTTATAATCATGTGCTCTAGTATATGGTACACCTTTATCAGCCTCGTTGATGACAGCCTCGCCTAGCGAATTTTCTGTCTTTTCTATTTCAAACTTCAAACTCCTATAAGGCAAGACTCCTAACTCATAATCCAATAGTTCATCAACCTGTCCACAATATACTATTGTCATACTTTCTGGTACGTCTTTTTGAATATCCCTAAAATCTATTCCCAGCTTAACGTCAATGTTTTCTGTATTCAACATATTATTTATCATTTTAGTATACCCACCCTTCGGAATTCCTTGATGTAAAGCGGTAATAAAATAACGGTTATCATGGGAAAATCTCACCGGAATTCGCTTTAATATATCCGCAGATAAATTCCTGGCTGAAGTATTCCACTGTTTTTCTGTATAGTTCTTCAAAAAAGCTTCATACAATCTTTCACCCACCAAACTAATACCCTGTTCCTCAAAGTTCTGCGGCTCCTTTATTCCTAGTCGCTCAACATCTTCTTTAGCCTTCTCCACTACAAACTTTTCTGCTTCTTTCGCAGACATATCTGTACCGTAAAGCAAGTTAATCGTATCAAGATTAATCGGCATCGGGTAAAGTTTGCCGTCGTGACGTGTATTTACGGTGTGTACGTAATCATTAAAATCAACAAACTTCGTCACATAATCCCATACTTCTTCAATCTCCGTATGAAAAATATGCGAACCATATTTATGCACATCAATACCAGTTTCTTCATCAGTATATGTATAAATATTTCCCGCTATATGATCTCTTCTGTCGATTACTAAAACTTTTTTTCCTTTATTAGCCATTCTTTCCGCAACTGTTGCGCCAAAAATACCTGCACCTACTATTAGATAATCATATTCCTCCATTATTATTCCTCCACTTTATTTAAAATCTTACCATCATAAAACCCTACAACCATAGCTCACTTTCTATCTTCAGCAGCTCCTTTTAAATTTTCCAATCTATCCAATAATTCTTCATTTTTTGTCATCATCGTTTCAAGCTCTGTATTTATATAATTCCGTTGCTTATATCCAAGATTCACCTTTTTATAGATTTTAACTAGCTCACGCCTCACTTTGCTTTTTATTTTACCCACCTTATTACCAGTCAAAATATATTTAACTTCCCACTTAATATCTTTGTTATGTGGTGTATTATCCTTATATTTTTCACGTATAAAACTACGTGCGTGTTCAGTTATTTGATTTTTATATTTTTTAGACGAATGCTCGATCGAAAACCAAAAACTCAATGCCCATTGCTTCCAAAACAAATCTCTATGTTCATTCAAAAAACCCGTCTTCTTATAAAAATCGAACAATTTTTCCGCCACAAGCAAATGATCCAAAGACAGTTTATCGGCTTCGAAATTTTCTGACATAATCGATCCTTCACGTCTGATGTAGTTATATAATCTTTGATTCACATAAGAGATTGAATGGGCTACACTCATATAAGCATTGTAAAAATAGAAATCTTCATTATTTAATCCATCCGGAAAATCAATATCATATTTTTTAATTAAATCCATTCTGAATATTTTATTCAAAACTGAAACATCCGTCCTCAAAATTAATTCATCATAAATATATTGTTTCCCAGTATAATTCAAACGATAATAATTTCGATCACTTTCTTTCATTTCACCATGCGTCAAATATATTACATTTTGCGTACATACTGCTACATCACTGTTATCATTCTCAATCGTTTCCAACATTTTACTACACATTCTTGCAGCGTAATAATCGTCGCTGTCACAGAACATCACATACTCAGTGTCACATTTCTTAAGTCCAGCATTTCTTGCTGACGATAGTCCGCCATTCTTTTTTGAAACTACAGTAATTCTTTTATCCTTCTTCTCATATTCTTCCAAGATTTTTGCAGAACCATCCGTAGAACCATCATCTATACATATAATTTTGATATCCTTATATGTCTGATTAATTAAACTATCCAAACATCTAGGCAAATATTCTTCTACATTATAAACCGGAACAATTACAGAAATTTTTTCTTTCATTTTTGCTCCTTATCTATAATTTTTTCTAGCCGTTCAATTTTTTCTTCTAATTCTTTTTGGGTTCTTTCTAAATTATTTACTAAATTAATTGTATTTATCCTCTGCTTATATGTTGGAGATATTTTTCGGACAGTCTTAGAGGCAATCCTTCTCAAATTATTCCTACATTCATGTAGTGGTCTCACCGCAATATAAAGGTTCGGATGTTTAATTGCCAGATCTTTAGCATTATGCTTCCCCACCCCATCCATCTTACTGTCGTCTAAAAATCCTTCCTTTTTTATTCGCTCATAATCTTCCTTAACGGTCTTCCCAAACTGTCTTGCGGCTTTACTAGTTAATCTTTTCATATTCCAAATATAGGCACTAAATCTCATCGCAGTTAAAGTATGCCCATACTCTTCCATTAAACCTTTTTCTTTCAAATATTTTTCTACTTCATCATACTCGTCTTTCACCGCATATATCTTACCGTCACTCTTGACTGAAGAATTGGGATTATCTTGACGATAGTGCAGAAATGCATCGTCAACAAAATATGCTCTTCTAGCTGTAGCCCATACCTTAAAGTTAAATCCTGCATCTTGATAAGACGCTCCTGGCGAAGGTAAGAAATCAATATCATTCTTCTTCAAGAACTCATTCTTATATATAGCGCTCCAAATACTTGGCTGCTCATAAAAAACATGTCTATTCTTACGCGGATCAATCACCTTGTTAATTTCAGTTGGTAAGAACATGTTACTTTTTCCGTCATCTTTATGTTTCTCGGTAAAGTATTCATAGAAATTGCTTTTTACTACTTCTACGTTATATTTAGTCGCAATACTGTATAATTTTTCAAATCCGTCTAATTCGATAAAATCATCAGACTCCACAATACCAATATATTCACCAGTTGCTTTCTTCAAGCCTTGATTCATTGAATCACCATATCCAGAATTCTCTTTATCAATTATCTTAATACGCTTATCCTTTGATGCGTACCTCTTTATGATATCCAGTGAACTATCTTTTGACCCATCATTAATACAAATAATTTCAATATCTTTTAAAGTCTGATTTACCAAGCTATCGAGGCATTCCGGCAAAAAGACCTCTACATTATAAATCGGCACCAATACCGACACTTTCACTCTATTATTCATACGATAATTATATCATATCTTTCTAGCGTAATATAACTGCATCACTGTAAAAATAAAGATAAAGTATGATGAGACATAAACAGGCATATAGTACATAAAATATGGCGCCATAGCTGTACAAGCAACAATTATTGTTCTACACATTATAGCCAAACCTATCGTTAATACCATCCAATTTTTTCTTATAATTGATATTATCAATACTATTATTAATAAAACTATCGGAATAACATGGTTCCAAACAATAATATAGAATGGTATCGCCTTATTTCCAGGAGTAACGGCCAGCATATTTATTATATTAGATCTTAAATTAACGTCAATTGGAGATTTTAATCTCGACTCCACCAGATTCCATTTCTTATACCCGCCCGTACCAACCGTATATATATTTGCAGCAGTATATGCCGTAGTACGAGCATAAGGAGAGCCATATTCGTTATAAAGACCAGCCGACGTTTGCCAAAACATTTCCCCAATCGATGACGCAGTCCTCGAAAAATTCTTAAATAGAACAGATATTGAACTCTTCATAAATGCAGTAAAATCACTCTCACTATATTCTTTTCTTATACATTTGTGATAAACGAATTCCTCCGTTAGTTTTGGGTTATCATCGATACATTGTAAATCCATAACCTTATTGATTGTTTCCTTTTCCTCGTCACTAATATTATTCCCCTCTCGGAGATTCACTACTAACGGATAAATAATTGCCCCCACCTTATAATTTTCATTATTTATCATTAAAGTATTGATTTTTCCAACAGCAAGCGTCAATACAAGAACACTGCCAAAAAACACCGCTACCCTTTTCTTCGTCAAATACTTATCCTTTAAGAAAAGCAGCAGCAAAGAGACAAAGAACAATATAGGTAGACCCTCAGTCCTCCAAGTGCTCACAACTATCGTCAAAAAACCTAGTATAATCATCCACCCAATTGTGATTTTTTCTTTGCTAATACTTTTCGCCAAAATCATAGCAAATACAAGTATTTCTAAATACTGATAAATAGCCATCCTATACCCAGTCAAAGCATAATATAAAACCGGAAAAAAGAAAAATGGTATCATCAAGATGGCTGCAACCAAACGGAAGTCTTTCTTATATTTCTTTGCTATCGCATGCCCTAAAAAAGAAACAATATAACCGACTACAATAGAAACCCAAAAAATCTGTGCAATTATAACCCCGGCAGCAAATGGCAAAGTCTGCAAAGCCATTATTTGAAATAACCCGCTAAAGAAATGTTGCCATGGTGTAAGATCATAATATGCTGCATTATGGACAATATCCAAATCATCCCACGCCCATGCTCCAGGCCATGTCAAAATCAATAAAACAGAAAGAATGCAAAAATAAATAACCGCAATCTTAATCAAATCCTTATATCTCTGATCCTTCTTTTTATTCCGAACTATCGTAAAAATTAAACAACATGTCAAAAACAGATAGATTAAATGGATAACCTTTAGGACCGCAATTCTTAAGACAGAAGCGTCTTTAAAAAACAGATTCTGAATTCCCGTTATGTTTAAGATAATCCAAATTACAAAGGCAACTATGGCCGGAGCCCAAAATATTTTTATCTTCTTCACCCAACTCTTCATATCATAAACATTATATCACAAATAGATTAATCAGCTCTCCGTTACTCTATAACAATTCTCTTTTTAATCAAAAGGTGTTACAATAATATACATAATTCAAGAGTGTGTGTTATGAAAAAAATGTTACTATTTATCCCAGGTTATAATTGCGAAAAACAAATTCCCCGTGTTTTGGATAAAATCGATAAGAAGATCTCAAAATATATTAATGAGATAATCTTTATTAATAACCGTAGTACAGACAATACCGAAAACGTCGTTCTAAATTACAAGTCAAAATCTTACCAACCAAAAATACGTGTCTTACGCAATGACGACAACTATAACTTGGGAGGATCACATAAAGTAGCCTTTGATTATGCTATGAAAAATAAATATGACTACATCATAGTATTGCACGGTGATGATCAAGGTAATATACAAGATTTATTGCCCATTCTAGAATCAAAAACCTATGAACATTATGATTCCATGTTAGGAGCAAGATTCATGAAAGGCTCCAAACTCGGCAATTACTCTCGCTTTCGTACTTTTGGTAATCGTGTTTATAATATCTTATTTTCAATTGTAGTACACAAAAGAATTTACGATCTCGGCTCCGGACTTAATCTTTATAAAGTCAGCTCCTTAAAAAACAAATATTATTATAAATTCCCCGATCGCCTTACCTTTAATTATTGTATGGTCATGGCTATTCACTACTATAAACAAAATGTCAAATTTTTCCCAATATCTTGGCGCGAATCAGATCAAACATCAAACGTCAAGCTCATGAGTCAGGCCTTCAATGTCCTTGGTATGCTAGGAAAGTATATGATAAAACACAAATTTATTACTACGGAATTAAGAGAAAAACCTATCAAAAGGTATACTTATAAGGAAATAAAGCGTGCTAAAAAATAAAGTTCTCCACTTATCAATTAATATCATTTTTATTGCCACTGCACTCTTTTTTATTAATTATCATACTCTATTCAAGAATAATCTTAACGCTTCTGCAATTCCTATAATTGTCATTCTATTTTTACTCATTCATCTTGCTCGCTTTGCACGTATGTATTTCATATTACTTGAAGACTTAATTAACCCAAAACGTTTTTTACAGTTATATACTAAAACGACTCTCGTTAGTACCCTCATACCGTTCAAAATTGGTGAAATTTACAAAATGTATTGCTACGGCGTAGAAACAGGTAAGACATTAACCGGTATAATAACCGTAATAATCGAAAAATTTTTTGATGCACTTATTCTTTGTCTATTTATGACACCGTACGCTTTCAGTCATCCAAATTTCGTTCCATTTTACATCATTCTGTGTATTTTTATAGTCACAGTTCTAATACTATATTTTTCTTTCGAGGGGACATATTACTATTTAAATAATTTTCTCATTCGCAGAGGAGGCGGACGAAAAAGTCTTACATTATTAAGAATAATCGAGGGAGTAAAAAAAGGATATGATAGCGCTAGACATACCCTGCAGGGACGCTTCGTCTTACTACTATTTCTAAGTATCATAGCCTGGGGCATTGAAAGTTTTTTGGTTATCTTCCTAAATTTTGGAAGTTTAACTTTTGATTTAAATACCGTTTTTGGCTACATCAACGATGGATTTTTTGGAATATCCAACACTTTGTTTAATCATTATTCCAATCTTTGCGCTATAATCTTTATACCACTTT
Organism: uncultured Candidatus Saccharibacteria bacterium; assembly: GCA_947165975.1. Lineage (GTDB taxonomy): Bacteria > Patescibacteriota > Saccharimonadia > Saccharimonadales > Saccharimonadaceae > Nanosyncoccus. The sequence continues at coordinate 26,073 of CAMVCL010000003.1, forward strand.
TGCTAGTCATTTACAGTAAAAAATACATTCAGGTTCTCAAAAATAAAGAAAGGAGAGGCAATGGCAAAACTAGTTGTCGTTTATGATGATACAGCTAAAGCATCCGGCAGAATCAAAAATATACTCGGAGAAAAAAGTTTTGGAAATATGATTGTAAAACGTCAATCAATGTTTTCTCGCATAAAACAATTAATGAAAAAAGTTAAAAATGTAGAGATTGTCCATTTAAAAAGTATAGATTCGTTCGATACCAGTGTTTTTACTTCTGATACGATATTCTTTCATTTATTGTCTAGTTCAGCCATCATGTCTCCTAAAGATTTTACTCTATTGCTTGAAAAGCTACTCTATGCAAAAAATAATTTTGTTATCAAGGACGATAAAACTACCTACGGAGCAGTTTTTAAAAACCGCGCTTCTTATGATAACTTTTTAAAAGAATATGTAACACAGAACAATTTAGATTATCTACAATATGATATTATTAACACCAACACATTTTTAGATCTATCTGATTACGAAACGCTACTTATGTTTATATCTAGCGGATTCGACGCGCGTTATTTCAACTCCCTACAAGGAGACGCCTACACGGTTACTAAACGTAGTAAAAATAAGAAAAAAATAAAAATGGAATATAATTATTACTGGCTTCTTCCCGAATCAATGAAAAATTGGATGGTTATGCCATACGATTACCAAGAAACACCAGAATATGCATCATACACTATGGAGCGTATGCCAATGACCGATATTGCTATTCGCTGGACGCATGGCGCTATAGATAATGAAGAGCTCAGAAACATTCTTGACAAAACTTTCTATTTTCTGAATCATCGTGCAAAAAAGCATATAGAAAAAAGCACATATCTAAAGACACAAAAATCGCTTTATCTAGATAAAGTCGATAAGCGCATGAAGGAATTTAAGAAATTGCCAGAATATAAGCAAATCCATCAGTTAATCCATACGGGAACAGAATTTGATTCGATTGACGACATAATTAAATATTATAAAGATCTATTCACAAAATATACTAAAAAGACAAAAACACCTTTTATTAGCGTAATTGGGCATGGAGATATATTCTTTGCCAACATGCTTTATAGTAAAGAGTTGAACCTTCTTCGTCTTATAGATCCAAAAGGAGCCCTAAAGGAAGATGACCTTTGGACAGATCCATATTATGACATAGCGAAACTTTCACATTCAATTTGTGGCAATTATGATTTTTTCAACACAGGTTCATATTCTATCGAGCTAGACAAATCAATGCAGTATCATCTTTCAGTCCATTTTGATAACACCAAAGCAAAAGCCATCTTCCGTGAATATCTTGCTCAGAATAATTACAATTACGTACTAGTAAGATTATACGAAGCAAGCTTGTTTCTATCCATGTTACCGCTACATATAGATAACCCGCACAAAGTATTTGGATTCATATTAAACGCAATTAGTATATTAAAAGAGGTTGAAAAAAATGTATAAAGATGTAAAGTTAATATTTGACGTAGATGGCACTCTTTGCCCATTAAAAAAACCAAATGAAAACTACATGGATTTAACGCCAGACGAAGCTATGGTCAAAAAAATACGCTCATATAAGAAACAAGGAGCAACCATTGTCTTATTCTCATCACGCAACATGAGAACTTACAATGGCAATTTGGGACTCATCAATGCTAATACAGCAGTCATTATGCAAAAATGGCTTTCAAAATGGGATATTCCTTATGATGAAATATACTTCGGCAAACCATGGCCTGGCCATAAAGGGTTTTATATTGACGATCGAGCAGTCAGACCAGATGAATTTCTCGATCATTCTTTTGAAGAACTTGAGAAAATATGCGAAAAGTCAACTAGATTACCAAAATAATATATTATAATCATTTCAAAAGGAGCAAATAATGAATATTATCATCACTATGGCTGGCTTAGGATCACGCTTCCAAAAAGCTGGTTATAAAAAGCCAAAATTCATGATTGAAGTTAAAGGTAAAACACTTTTTGAATGGTCCATGATGAGCCTAACTGATTTTAATAAACAAGATAATGTAAAATACATATTTATAGTACGTAAAGAATCTAATGCTCGTGATTTTATCATTAATCAAATGAAACAATTCGGAAATTTCGATATTGAGATTATTGAAATTGATTACCTCACTGATGGTCAAGCCACAACAGCTATGCTCGCCGAGCCGTATTGGAATGAAAACGATGAAATGATTATTTATAATATTGATACCTATATTGAGTCAGACATAATGAAATACTCTGATATTTCAGGAGACGGATTCATCCCCTGTTTTAAAGCACCTGGTGACCATTGGAGCTTTGTGAAATTAGACAAAAATAACAATGCAATTGAAGTTCGTGAAAAACAAAGAATCTCTGACAATTGCACAATCGGTCTATATTATTTTAAAACATGCCAACTTTATAAAAAATTATATGAAGAATACTACGCGGATCAACAAAACATTGAAAACAACGAAAAATATATTGCTCCACTATACAATCATATGATTAAAAAAGGCCTCACCGTCAAAATCTCACTTATTCCTTCATCCGCCGTCCATGTTCTTGGTACCCCAGATGAAGTTAAAGCATTTGAATCTCAATAAAATCTTGAATTCCTAAATATTCTTCAATATCCACTTTTGATTATTATTGCTGTAAGTAGTCTTTGAGTATATTTGTATGTTACTCTGTCCATTTTCTAGATCCAGTACGTATTTTGTGTTGCAAGCATTATGAATGGTTATCGTTCCATCAGAATTTTCCCAAATTAGCCAGCGCTGCGCACAGCTTTTATTTACGTCATATTGCCAAATATTTCTCTGATTTGCAAAAACACCATTTGCTACATCCAACACTTTACCACTATTCCTATTCTTGATGAGGTAATACCCATCGTTCTCTTGAATGATCCATTGTTGCGCAATATTGTTCTTATTATAAACAGTTGTCTGTACATTATCCGCATTTGCCTTACCCGTAACGTTTAGAGCTTTACTACGATTAGGAGTCAATATATTGTAAGTGCCACTATAGTCTTTATCTATAACTGATGAAGATTTCAATATCCACTTTTGATTATTATTGCTGTAAGTAGTCTTTGAGTATATTTGTATGTTACTCTGTCCATTTTCTAGATCCAGTACGTATTTTGTGTTGCAAGCATTATGAATGGTTATCGTTCCATCAGAATTTTCCCAAATTAGCCAGCGCTGCGCACAGCTTTTATTTACGTCATATTGCCAAATATTTCTCTGATTTGCAAAAACACCATTTGCTACATCCAACACTTTACCACTACCTACATTTTTTATAATGTAGTAATCATCCACCCTTTCCAGGCTCCAATTTTGTGAATCTCTTGTTCCGTCTGTTCGAGAAGCTGCAATATTGTGTGCATTTAGCATCCCTCCCGCTTCTAATTTTTTATCACCTTTCGATGAAATAATATTATAAACTCCTTTATAGACCCTCGCTGCAGGAGCTGCATTAAATGTAAAATTCTGGTGATTATTACCGTAGAAACTCTTCGCATATATTTGAAGGTTTGTATCCCCATCTTGCAAATCTAAAACAAATCCAGGCTTACAGGCATTATGGATAGTAATTGTACCGTTCGAATTATCACCAAAAATCCATCTCTGTGCACAATTGTCATCCTCTGCGTATTGCCACACATTTGTTAGTTTAGAAAATTTTCCATTTGCAACATCCAATACTTTTCCACTTGCCTTACTCTTGATAACGTAATAATTCTCTTTTTTCTCTATTTGCCATTGTTGTACAAGATCTTCTTTATCTGAAGCACTAAATGAGGCATTATTCTCATTCAACATACCATCCACACCTAAAATCTTTCCATTCGAAGCGACTATGTTGTATACACCAGAATAATTGCTTTTTCCTACCCTCTTTATTACCCAAGATTGATTAGAATTAGTATTTTTTGATTTATTATAAATTTGAATGTTCTTCTTACCATCCTGTAGATCTAAAACATAGCTAGGATTACAAGCGTTATGAATAACAACTGCACCATTATTCTCTTCTCCAAAAATCCATCTCTGTGCACAGCTATCATTCTCGGCATATTGCCATACATTCGCTAAATTCGAATTTATTCCATTTGCAATATCTAACACTTTGCCACTATTCTTGTTTCTTATTAAATAATAATCGTCTTTTTTCTCTATTTGCCATTGTTGCAAAATGGAATCATCCAAGTTCGTTGCTTGGACATTATCACCATCCATAGTTCCAGCTGTATTCATCGCCTTCAAACCATTATTCGCAGCAAGAATATTATATACTCCGTTCTCTATATCCACTTGTTTAACATCATCATAATTTACATTATAAAAACCACCGTCACTTGTTATTCCACCAAACCAATCTTGAAAATATAAATAAAAGTTCCTATTCCCATATGCACCACAACTAGCTGTTCCATACCCAGCCGCTAAAGCACCTGCATTTGGTTGATATGGCGTATATCTATATAAAGCAGACGTCGCTAAAGAACGAATATTTACAGTAGAACCTCCACACGCTGCATTCGGATTATATTGAATGTAGTTCTTTCCTAAGGGATAATTAGTCCAACCACCATCAAGCACCGTTCTGAATAAAGCCGCCGCATTTCTTACTTGGTTTTTAAAACCATAGTATTTCGAAGAACATGCCGCCGTGTCAGGGCAACCATAACCAGTTGCTTTACGATAATCACCACTATTCGGGATTGGGTCAGTAATCAAACTAGTTTCTTTTTGTAATAAAACTAAAATCACCTGAGGATTTATTTTATAATCTTGCGCTGCCTTCCAAATAATCCTAGCTGCCGTCTCACCTGATCCTATCTTTTCACCATCACCGAATTTTTCTTCACTAAGACACACAAAGTGTCCATTTGCCCAATGCCAAGTATAATTCTTATTGGCAGACAAAGAAAGATAGTAATTATAGTTCGTATTGGGACATGAATTTTTTGAAGTTAAAAACTTTTGAATCTCCGCCTCACTCATCGAATTATAGTTCCCCATCTGATAATCCGAAATAATATAGCCCGGATCAAACCCTACCAAGGATGCAGCTTCTACATCATTTTTATTTTTAAATTTTTGTGCCAAAAATGTAAATAGAAACATCGCTATAAATACGCCTAGTAACACATACCAAATTCGCCTACTTCTGCGTCTTCGCATCTATATATTTGCCTCTCCGCGAATCAAACCTGCCTTGTTGTTCGCTTTCAAGTTAATGTTAATTTCAATGTTTCCTCCCCCAAGTTTGCTTATCGGCACATCAAACCCTTCACACGTCGCTGTCGAAGCATTCCCGATAATACTGGCTATACTACTATAGATATTAGCACCCCCTCGTTTTAAAGTCAATTCACATTGGCCACTTTCTAAATATTGATCAATATTAACCCTAATTATCAAGTTTGATCCACTCACGCCAGCATAAGTTACTACACCAGTTAGCTCATTTGCTTGGTTAGGATCTTCGCCGTCATACTGTTCTACTTTTTTCTTTTCAGGTGTTTCACTTTTTAATTCTGCCTCAGCTTCACTCGATTCTTTTTTCTCTTCTTCTTTAATACTCTCATTCTGTACTGTATTATCCTCTTTCCTAAAATAACTGTCCCACACTAGATAGCAAACAGTGCCTGCTCCAATTAATAGTATTAATATTATTAGCCAAGAAATCCATTTTCTATTTCTTTTTCTTCTCTTTGACATATAATACTCCTTATTCTAATAATAACAACTTTGCCTTACTCTGTAAAGCAATCTTCTAGCAATTAATCCTATTTTCTTGTATAATATAAGTATGAATGAAAAACTCAAGGATTTTTTGACTGTCCTTGTCCTATCGATTGCTACTAGTTTTATGCTTTTTATTTTTGAACCTATTATTCTCTATTCCACTAATCCAAATGATTTTTGGTTTGATATCTATGATATTTTCCCAATTCTTCTCAGTACTTTCCTTAAATCCCTCCTCGTTTTATTTATTGGTTTTATGGCTCTCTATTTTATATTTAAAGTCTGGCTCAAAAAGCCTAATATCTATTATGTCTTAGTGGCAATTTATTTTTGTGTCTTTCTTATTACGTACATACAAGGCAATTTATTTTCCAATACATTACCAGGCATCAATGGAGAAGTATTTGACTGGCGACATTATAAAATAGAGTCCGTCACATCAATGATACTATGGGGGACCATTTTCATTATTTGGCTCGGAACTACTTATTTATTCAAACCTGTTAAAATATATTCTGCTATTCTCCCGATCAGTAGTGCTATTTTTGCAATGCTTGCCGTCTCGCTTACATCCACCATCCTTACCACTAAAGCCCTAGAAGACAAACCCATTTCCGTAGCGACCTATACTAATTTCAACCTAGCCTCAGACAAACAAAATCTATTTATCTTTCTTCTAGATGCTATTGATTCTCAATCTTTCGACAAACTTATGAAAAATAATAAAGATTATCAATCTACTTTTAAAGACTTCAGTTATTTCCCTGACACTTCATCATATTATGCGTATACGAGAGACTCTCTACCATATATCTTTAATCCTGTCCCCAATCATAATGAAAAAGGCTTTGCTGATTTCTCCAGAGAAGTCTACGCAAATTCGCCTCTTTTTGCTTCACTTAAATCAGAAAATTATAACATGAATTACTACGACGACAAAATCTTCTTTGATACCCCCACCACCCGCTCATTTAGCAATATGATTGACCATATCAACGTTAACCGCACAATCTTTCTAAAACAGCTCATTAAATACGATTTATATAAATATCTTCCCTATCCGTTAAAAGGTAAGACTCATATTGAAGGGCTTAACTTTAGTACCGCCAAAGCCAAAAATGAACATCCAAATTATATGTGGAAAGATATTGAAAATTATGAAATTTTCCAGAACGAAGAATTAGAAATCACCGACGATAAAGTGTTTCATTTTATTCACTTAGAAGGAGCACATATTTGGTTTTATCTCGATGAAAACGTTCAAGCAATAGAAACCGGAGGTAACTATTCAAAAAAACAAATAGCATCATTTAAGATCGCCAAGGCCTATATTGATCGTCTTAAAAAAGCCAACGTATATGATAATTCCGCTATCGTCATTATGGCTGATCATGGCTACAAAGATGGGGTTTGGGAATACGACTATATTCTAGATAGGTTTAATCCAATTCTTTACATTAAAGGTATAGATGAACATCACGACAAAATGCTTCGCTCCGATAAACCTATTTCCTTCGATGATCTCAGTAATGCCTTTATTGACCTACAACATAAAAAGAAAAGTACGGAGTTATTTAAGAATATCAGTTATCCACGCACTCGCACCCTACTCTACTATGTCTGGAGTCAAGAAAACCATATGGTAGAATATGAGTTCAATGGCAAAGCCTGGGAATCCGACAAAATGGTCGAGACAGGTAAAGTCTTTGACCTCAATCAATAATCAATAATCGTTAATCCAAATCTAATTCAAGTATTTCAGCAGCTCGCATCAAAATCTTCCGTTCATCTTCAGTAACATTTTCCATTTTAATCTTAAATAAAGCCACTGTTTCTTCGTGCTTATAATCCAGAATCTCCAAAGATCTAGCAGCACCCGGAACCTTTTTGAGAACACCTTTCGTTACTAGATTATCAATATGCTCCGCTACAGCAGAAACTGACGATAGCCCAAGTCCAGCTTGTAGTTCGCGATAGGATGGAGAATAGCCGTTCTCTTCTGTAAAATCTTCTATGTAATTCAATACCGCTAATTGTTTTTTCGTAAGTTTCTTCGCCATTATGTTATAATTATATACAATGGATAAGAATAAATCAATTGATGGTCTTTCTACTCGTCGCTCAAAAACTGCGGCGACTTCTTCTGCAACTCGAAAAACAGCTTCTAAACCACGTACTAAAACCACCCCTAAAACTTCAAAAACGACTCCACCTAAAACCACCAAGACTGTCACAAGAAAAGCCACAGTCAAAGCTACTACTAAAACCAAAACCGCCAAGACCACCAAGACTACCAAACCAACCAAAACCGCCAAAACACCTAAAACCACCACTCCAATCAAAGCAACTCCCCCTACTCTCATAGAAGAGACTCCCGGGAGCGTCACCGAAGATTTCCTTAAACCAGTCCAGGCATTTAATTTTGACGAACAAAGTGGAGAACTTAAAGCTGCTGATCCTTCCGAAATCACAAATCAACCCAAAAAAGGCAAAAAAATGAAAAAGCCAATCAGTAAAAAACGTAAGATCATTACTAGTATCCTCTTAGTAATTGTTCTTCTTATCCTAGGTGGACTAATTTGGTTGATAATTTGGGGTAATGATATTCTTGCTCGCATTACTGGCGGTCAAGGTACTATCTTTGATTTATTTAGTGAAAATTACGTTGAACTTAAAACTGATGCTAATGGTCGCACTAACATCCTAGCATTCGGTACTAGTGGATACAACATGGAAGGCGATGAAGGCAACGGCATACATGATGGAGCCCAATTAACTGATTCAATCATGGTTATAAGTTTAGATCAAAAAAATGGCGATGTGGCTATGCTTTCCCTCCCCCGAGACCTCAAGGCTTCGCCTACCTGTACTGCTACTGGTAAAATCAACGAAGTCTACTGGTGTAACAATATGGAAGGCAACGATGAAAAAGCCGGAGCAACCGCATTGATGGATGAATTAAATACTATTCTAGATATTGATTTTCAATACTACGCCCATCTTAACTGGGGTTCACTCGTGAGTATCGTCGATACATTAGGTGGCATCAATGTAACTCTAGATGAGGATATCTCTGATTATGGCTGGACTGGCGCAGTCTTCCAAGCAGGCGAAGAATACACTATTAATGGAGAACAAGCCCTCGGTTTAGCACGTGCACGCCATGGTACTGAAAGTGGAGACTTTAGTCGTGGCGCGTCGCAACAAAAAATTCTCATCGGTATAAAAGACAAAGTACTCGAAAAAAGTCTTTCCGTCACTGATATGTTGGGTCTAGCGAACACCCTAGGCGACAACTTACGCACTAATTTTTCAGTCGAAGAACTAAAGTCCTTTGCGCACCTAACCTATGATTTTGATTTTAGTAACATCCGTCAAATCTCCCTACTCGAACCAGAACAACTCATGACTACCGGAAACATTAATGGTATCTCTTATGTTATCCCCTCAGAAGGAGCTGGTAATTACTCTAACATTCAAGCATACATTGCTAAGATGTTCTCAAGTGATCCCCGCGTCTATGAAGACTCTTCTATTCTAATATTAAACGCAACTGATCAAGCCGGCCTCGCTTCTAATGAAAAAAATGAACTCGAAAAAGAGGGTTATAATAATATCTTCATTGATGATACTCTCAATAACAATTATGAAGGTGATTATATTCTATACATTCTCAATGATAAAAAACCAGGCACAAAGAAGCTCCTTGAAGAAAAGTATAGTACAGAAGCTAAATCCGCCAACGATCTTTCATCTGGCATCCCAACTAACTATGATTTTATCCTAATCATTAATAAGACCAACGAAAAATAAGACTACCGTGTAGTAGTCTTATTTCCAACCTGATAACGTTTTAATTATCAATTTTACTAATAATTAGTTTTCGCTCTCTTCCCTCTCCTTCTGAGTGGGTTTCAATATCTGAATAATCTTGTGCTAATTTATGTACAACTCGTCTATCGGCCGCATTTAAATTAATTTCCATCGACTCGCCAGTCCGACGAACCTTTGCAATCCATCCTTCTGCTTTATCAGCTATCCTATCAGCCCTTTGCTTTTTATAATTAGCTACATCCACATTCACTCTTGTGACTTCTGCTTCCTTAGAAACCAACGCCATCGATACAATGTGCTGTAAAGCTCTTAAATTATCTGCGTTGCGTCCAATTAGCAATGAATTAAGCGAAGTAGATGGAACCGAGAGCTGAATCACCTCATCGTCAATTGTTGAAGTCACTGCCACATTTATACCAAAAAAACTCAGTAGATCTTCAAGATATCTAGCAGCAAATCTAATTGATTCATCTTTGTTCATTATTATTATCTCCTTTTCTTTTTAATATCACGAGCGGAGATACGAGTTATTTTTGTTCCTGTCTTTTTATTTTCGACCACCTCGGCCTCTTTGATTTTTCTAAGTTCTTTTAACACCGCTTTATCTGTTACGGCATCGATTTCTTGATCGACTTTTTTAAGTACAATTCTCTGTTGTATTACTGTTAAGATATTACTGAGGAAATAATAAAACGCTAATGCACCATTTAGATTAAACATAATGATAAACATCATTATTGGCATCATCATCGACATCTGGCCCGTAGCCATACTGCTTACATCAGATTCATCAAGTTCTTTACCCTCTTTTGCTTCACGAATCAGATCACGGAATTTCTTTTTCTTTTCCGACTTACCAGAAGGCATCTGCTGCTTTGTTGCCCAATACTGAATAACCGATGCTAATATCGCACAAACTAATATGAAAAACGCACTCCAAGTAAACTTACCCATCAATACGTCACTAGCTTTTACATCAAGATTGATTGTACCAAATAATTGAGGGTGAAAATCATAAGGAGTCTTCTCCTCATCTGGTATTTTATCATTGGTTAAATCAGCTAGATAAGTAGCCTGTTTTTCTTCGAGTTGTTTAATTTCAGAGCCTTCATATGCCACAATATCATACGCACGGTTATCGAGATTATCTAGAGGAAGTGGTGTCGCAATCACCCGAATTGCTGAAAAAATCGCAATAAAGATTGGTAACTGAATCAAAATCGTAAACATTGAAGCAAAAGGCTTCACATTGTATCTCTTATAAAGATCCATTGTTTGTAAGGATTCAAGCTGCTTATTCCCCTTACAGTTTTTCTTAATCTCTGTTAATTCAGGCTGAATCTTCCTAATTAATTTGGTTTGATTTAATTGTCTTTTAGTAAGCGGCCACATCGCCAATTTAACTAGGAGTGTAAATACTATAATCGCCAAACCAAAATCATGTATTACATTAAAGATCAAAAACAGAATATTTACAATTGGCCGTACCACGATCATATCAATCAGATTAAACGGACCCCCTGTCATAATAGAGCCAACTACGAAAGCAAGAAATATCCCCCAATAAATATTTTTCTTCACACTCTTTTTATCCATTCTACTTATTATAGCATACTTTACTTTCTTCGACTAGCTCACCAAGTTGCTCCTCTATCTCAGAAAAAGGCATAGTTGAAAAAGTCTTAGAATAAATCACAAAAATATAATCAGTTTTTTTAGGTAAATAATCAAAATTAAGCCTAATCGCCTCATAAACTCTTCGCCTAATTCGATTCCGTTCCACTGCAGACTTAGCGACTTTTTTCGATACAACAACGGAAATTCTAGTAAAACCCCTAGTATTATCCGCAAAAATCAACGACACCTTCGCTCTACGAATTGTCTTTCCGTGTTGGTAGACATATCTCACTCCACCACGTGAATGGAATCGGTATTTCTTCGCTAACATAATATATATTATATATTAAATAAGCCCCTAGCGGGCTTATTTTAAGCAGTTAATCTAGCGCGACCCTTTAAACGACGACGTGCCAAGACTTTACGTCCATTTTTAGTAGCATTTCTCTTCATGAATCCATGCTCAACCTTACGCTGCTTCTTGTGCGGTTGATATGTTCGCTTTGGCATAATATTATTCCTTAAACTTTAAATTATTTCAAAATCTTATTATAGTATACCTCATTTTTCCACATTTTTCAAGGTGTTTTCCACAAGATTATTAGATATAAACATAAATATGTGGAAAATTCACAACCTGTTACTAAAACCATATATTACAACATATTTTTCTTTTTAAAACCTGTGGAAAACCCCGTTTTTTCATGCTATAATTACTAAATACGAAGGAGGTGATAGCACTAAATGTATGACGTATGGAAGAACGCCCTTGCTGAAATCGAACAACAGATTTCCGCTGCCAATTTTTCTACCTGGTTTCAGGACACCAATCTGATTTCCACCGAAAACGGCGAGATTAAAATCGGCGTCAAGAATTCTTTCTATGTCAAACAACTCCGTAATCGCTATCTAAATATTATCACTACCGCTCTAAAGAATAACAATATTGAAGTAAATAATGTTGAATTTGAAGTACAAACTAAAGTAAAATCTAAAGTCCGTCCCCGCGAAGTGACAAAAACCAGTATAGATTCCCTTAAGAATCGTGTTAAATCTATCCGTAAGTCTACACCTATTAGCACTAACAATGGACTTAATCAAAAATATACCTTAGATAATTTTATTGTAGGTTCAAATAATGATCTCGCCGTTTCTGCCGCCAAAAGCATCATTGATTCCCCTGGTACTCGCTATAACCCATTCTTTCTCTATGGTGGACCAGGTCTAGGCAAGACTCACTTGGTCCAAGCAATCGGCAACGAACTCCTTAAAAAGAATCCTTCTCTCAAGATTTTCTACACTCCAATCTCTCATTTTTATTCTGATTTTATCGACGCCATCCAGACCGGTAAAGGAAAAGATTTTAATCGTAAATTCCAGAAACTAGATGTTTTAATTATTGATGATTTTCAATTCATCGTTAATAAAGAGAAATCTCAAGAAGAATTCTTCAATATCTTTAATGACTTATATCAACTTAATAAACAGATCATTGTCACTTCCGACCGTCTACCTTCCCAAATTAAGTCCGTTGATGAACGGCTCGCCTCAAGATTAACTTGGGCTGGTGCCTTCGATTTACAACTTCCGAAATTTGAAGACAAGTGTGCTATACTCCGCGCCAAAGCTGAACTTATGGGAGCTGAAATTGAGCCAGAAGCCATTGAATATATTGCTGAAAATGTAAACACGAATATTCGAGACCTAGAAGGAGAATTTTCAACCATCCTTTTAATGTCTGAGGTTCGCGGGCTTACTCCTCTAGAATTAATCGAAAACGGTTCAGTTAGTGTTAATCGTTCTTCCAAAATGCGTCCCACTTCACCTAAACAAATTGTTGATAAAGTCGCTAAATATTACAACCTTACTACTAAAGAAATGTGTAGCAAATCCCGTATTGCTCATATCAAAACCGCTCGTCAAGTCGCAATGTTTATTCTATCTAAAGAGTTAGGGCTTAGTACTAATAAGATAGCCGCCGAAGTTGGTGTTAAAGACCACACTACCGTTATGCACGGTGTTAAAAAGATCGAAAAAGACTTGAAACTTAATTTTACTCTTCGTGATCAAATCGAAGAGATTAAGGAAAAAATTTATGGTTGATAATTTTCTTATTCAAAATGTGGAAAAACCGTGCAAAAACCTTTGTAAAACTCAGTGTAAAGTCTGCGCAAAATTTCGTGAAAAACTAAACTATATACAAATTTATGTGTATAAATTAATTATTCCACTTACTTTTTCAGACTTTTTCACTACCTTCTACACAACTAAATCTCCCCTGTTACTAAGCAATATTTTCCACTATTCCACAACCCCTACTAATACAACTATTAATAATTTAATAGAAAGGAAGTAAAATGAAAATCAAAGTCACACAAGAAAAACTCAGCAAAGCTTTAAATAATGTAAGTAGAATAGCAATTGGGAAAGTAACATTACCAATCCTAAATAACGTACTTATTCGCGTAGAACAAAAAAAGGTTTCATTAGTCACCACGAATCTAGATATGGCGGTAATTGATTTCCTTCCAGTTTCTAATTCCGAAGATGGTGTTGTTACTGTACCAGCCAAGCTTCTAGCCGAATTTGTCTCTAATCTTCCAAAAGGAGAAACTATTGAAATAGAATCAAAAGACACAAAAGTAGAAATTAAAGCCGGTAAGTACTCCTCGACAATTAATGGTACTATCGCTGATGATTTCCCAGAACTCCCTGAGATCGAAGAAAAGAATGCTGTTGTCTATAAGGTTGGTATTGAGGAATTTAAAAACAGTATTAGTCAAGTTATTATTGCGAGTTCAAACGATTTGACTCGCCCAGCTCTCACAGGTGTATATTTTAATACTTATAATAATTGCCTTGCTATCGCCGCCACTGATGGGTATCGTCTTACTGAAAAAATCCTCATTGATAAAGTTGAAAGCGAAGTAAAAGCTATCGTTCCCTCTTCCTCTCTCCAAGAAGTTCTTCGTTCAATTAACGATGATGATGAAGAAATTGAGATCTCTTTTAATGAAGACTTAGTTCGTTTTCGATTAGGAGAAGTAGAGATAGTTTCGAAACTCATTGATGCTAGTTATCCAGATTACCAAAAACTTATCCCCAAGAACAACGAAATAAAAGTAATACTTAACCGTGAGGAATTAATACGTGTTACTAAATTAGCCGCGCTCTTTGCTCGCTCAGTTGGTGGCTCAATTATCTGTGAAGCAAAAACACCTGAAACTTTCTCGGTAAAATCGGTTGCTAATGAATATGGCGAAAACGATTCAGAAATTAATACCCCTATAGAAAAAGATGGAAGAGCAAACTTTAATTCACGTTTCCTGATTGACGCACTCAACTCTTTAGAGAGTAAAGAGATAGAATTTGAATTCTCTAACCATGTTTCCCCAGCGATCCTTCGCAATAAAAAAGATCCTAAATATACTCATATCGTAATGCCACTAAACTCATAATGATAATTAAGACTGTTAAGCTCACTAATTTTCGTAATCACACATCATACAAACTAGAATGTAAAGATGAAACATCTTTAATCCTAGGAGAAAACGGCTGTGGTAAAACTTCGGTTCTTGAGGCAATCTATATTTTAACTAGGGGTAAAAGTTTTCGTGCAACTGATCCAGAAATAATCAAAAATAATACTGAGTTTTATCGTATAGAACTGGAATATGTTAGTGGCGAAAAGATTATCGCAACCTATGATGGTAAAATGAAGAATTTTTTGATTTTGGATAAAAAAACACGACGGCTTCCTAAAAAAAACAAATACCCTGTGGTGTTATTTTTACCATCCGACTTAAACCTACTTAGTCATTCCCCTAGTCGGAGACGCGATTATTTTGATCGTATTTTTAGTGAATTTGATGAAACCTATGCTTCTAATCTATCTAAATATGAAAAAGCTCTCAAGCAAAGAAATGAATTATTAAAAAAAGATTCCCTCACGGAAGACACCCTTTTTTCTTGGAATATTATGTTGTCTAAATATGGTACAGACTTATACAACCAACGTATAACTTATATAGAAGAAATCAACTCAAAACTAACCACTACTTATCAATCTATTGCCAAAAACCAAGACGAAATAAATATTTTCTATAAAACCGAAGCTAAAAATCTGACTAATGAGCAGTATCTTAAAAAGATAGAGCAAAACTTTAAGAAAGATTCATATCTCGGCCATACCACCTTCGGAGTTCACCGCGACGATTATATTTTTGAATTCAATCATAAACCAGCCAATGGCTCCGCTTCACGCGGTGAGTCGCGTTCGATTATCTTAGCACTTAAATTTATTGAAGCTGATCTCCTTACACAAAAACTTCACCTTAAACCAGTTATTTTATTAGACGATGTATTCTCGGAATTGGATGAAACGCGCCGTCATTGTTTAGTTAAAAATTTCAAAAATAATCAGGTAATTATTACTAGTGTCGAGCGTAATACTTTCTAGTGAAAGCTATTACTGGATTTTCTGTACCTTCAAAATATTTAATACTATTATAGGCAGTCGAATCTCCTGCATACTTTCTTAAAGAAGCGGTCGCTCTTGCTAATGAAACATACCTCTGAGCATACTTATAGGTATCCCAATCACTATTTGAAGACGAATTAACAAAAGCTGCACCAGTTGCAAGCCTTTTTTCTTTTTCAGATACACCGAAGAGATTTTTGACCATATTAACTAGATCTGAAACAAAAGATAAAGAAGATGATCCACTGGAAACAGATTCTAAAATTCCCCCATCTACTACACCAATAGGTGTTATCCTTTCGTTATTATAAATAATAAAACGAGCTAATACTGAGTTTTCGTTAATAGTCCTTGTTCCGCCAGAAAGAGTAGTATTAGCCTCCATAAAAGCCTTAAAACCAGCATCATTAAATGGGTCATTGAGTGTGCTAGTATCAAAAGCTACACTTTCATCACACTGTGGCGAACCAACTGCACCAATCGATCCAATCGTTTCACAATTTCCAAAATTCAATAAATAAGATTCTGTAGTGTCCGCATAAACACTCGTCGTGAGTGAAGAAATAGCTCTATTAGTAGTACTAAATAAGACGGCACTCTTCGTTAATAAACCACCTCTAGCTCCACGTAGAGAGATAGCAAAATTATAAATCATTGAACCAAGAAAGGTATTTTTTGAAGTTACGTCGAAAGGACTACGATTCATACGATCAACCCTTGCGTCCATCGCTAAAACTTCTGCGTTTAGTTTTGCGTACTGGGTAATAGCGTCAGCATCTCCCGCAGTCGCGCCACTTGCTTTTGCCAACATCCTCCCCGTGTTCACTGCGCCTTCAGCTAAGAATTCTCCGGCATTAACCCCTTTAATTGTGTTATAAGAATTATCTATTAATGAACCAGATACAGTAGGGGTAATTAGGTTAATAATTGCAGAAGAAGCCATTTCTACCCCGTTATTTAATAAGCGACCAATTATTCCTTTTACACCATTATCCGTAGAAGCAACAGTTCCATTAATTGTTTTGATACCATTACTATGAATCCGATTCTCTATTGTGTTTAAAATTCTATCAGAAGAATAATTTTGGATTGTCTCAGGGTTAATCTTTTCTTTTGCTAAGATTGCATAAAGACTCGGTGAGTCTAATGGTGTACCGGTGGTTTTTATTATTTCACCGGTCTTTACGTCAACAATTTCTGTTTCAGAATCAGTATACAGGTAATTCATCGCCTCGTTAATTTTTGAGTCATTCCCGTCGCCAGCTTTCATTTTACTGATGTTTTCCATAAATAACGAATAAAACAAAGCTGAGCGCTGTTCCTTAGCTGTTGTATCAGCAACTTTTAGAGTGTCTGCCGTACTTAGGGCGGCATCGTTTGTGTTTTCTGCGGTGTTTTTTTCTCTAACCCTATCAACGAATTCACTAGCATCAGAAGATGCCTGTGCGGAACTACCATTTTCATTATACCCGTCTTCGCTTTCGTCATAGTAAACACTATTAATACTTACATCACTCCCGGCTTTCATTTTTTCTTTCATTACCTTATCAAAATCAGATTCTGCTGTAAAATTATTACGAGAAGTGCCAATTTTCTTAAAAATTTCTTCTGCTGGTTCATCATAATAATATGCCGCGCGTCTATATGTAGCATTATCTAGTGCGTTATAGAGTTCCACATTATTGCTGATTTCATTAATAAAATCTTCTGCACGGATTATTTTTTCACCCTGTTTTAGCACTAAACCGCCTTCATGTTTGTTACTTTCTTTAAATTCGCCATTATCTAGATATCCTACTAAAACTCCGTTTGTTTTTAATATTTCAACAGTATTATCTGGGATATCACCATCTAGTAAGGCTTGCTGGAATATTATCTTTTTGCTTTCAACAGCGTCAGCGTATTGTACGTCGGTTTCCTCTATTAAACGTTCTGAAATCGCTGAAGGAATTAAAGTCCCTGAATTAAAAATAATTGCAAAAACCACAATCATCATAGTAATAAAACCAGCCGCAGTAAATCCTTTAAGCTTACCAGAACCTTTAGTTTTTATTTTTTTACCCGTCACATTTGAGATAATCTGGTTATTAGAGAGAGCAGACTTTTCACTAGACTGTAAGACCTCTGTTGAATTCATAATATAATTATAACATATTTTTGATATAATAAAAATATGGTTAAGATAGAGAAAATAATTCCGGGTGGACAAGCTCTTGGTACCCTTCAGGATGGCAAGAAAGTGTTTTTTTGGAACGCATTACCAGGAGAAATAGTTACAGAATATCTGATTACTAAGAATAAATCACATTACCTCGAAGCGACTGCTCAGAATATTAAGGACCCATCCAAATTCCGCTTAGAACCTAAAGATCCATGTTTTCTTTCAACTTCTCCTTGGCAGATTATGGACTACGATTATGAACTAAAACTTAAATCTGAACTTGTCGCCGAAATATTTCGTGAGCATCAAATCATTATTAATCCCCCTAAAATCCTTACAGACAGAAAAGAATTTTTTTATAGAAACAAAATGGAATATTCCCTCTATTGGAATAAACAAACCGAAAAAATTAGCCTCGCTTTTCATCAACGGGGATCCCACTATAAAATACCGATTCATCAATCCTCGATAGAGCACCCAGAGATCTTTTCTGTTGCACAAAATATCATTAATGATCTAAATAATCATCATGAAGAGGCTCGCAAGTATCAATCTCTGTTATTACGCTGTAACCAAAAAGGTGAAGTTTCGGGCGGGCTTTATGAAAACCATAAACCGCATACAAAATTTAATAATCTCACAGATACAATCTTGGGGAGAGAGTATTCATACTCGCCAAACGGGTTTTTTCAGATCAATATCCCTGTCTATGAATTAGCTCTTAAGGAAATCAAAAACTATATTGTCACCGAGGAGGTATTAGATCTCTATTCTGGTGTCGGTACTATTGGTCTTTCTGTTGCTTCCGATCGTCACCTCACCTTGATAGAATCAGATAGGTCGGCGTTTAATGAAATGGTGAAGAATATTACCATTGAAGGTGTTTTGGAGGATAGTAAAGCGAGGGACGGTATGATCCCCCCTGTTACCACGGATAAAATCGACTCGGTCCGAAATGGTAATACTTTTGCCATCTTAGCAAAAACTGAAAACACTCTAAACTACATTGCCCCCAACCAAACCGTTATTCTAGACCCTCCACGCGCTGGTTGTGATTATAAATTAGTTGAACAACTTATAAACATTGTTCCAGAAAAAATAATATATTTATCCTGCAACCCGGCTACCCAAGCTCGCGATATTAAAATATTACTCAAAAAATACCAAATTGAAGATACTAAGACATTTAACTTTTTCCCACGCACTCCACATATTGAAAATCTCGTTATTCTCTCTAAAAATGAACATAATTAAGCTTCATTTTTAGCGAGAAACATGCTAGAATTATTGAAAGACGGAAGTGTGGCCGAGTGGTTGAAGGCGCACGCTTGGAAAGCGTGTAACGGGGCAACTCGTTCGCAGGTTCGAATCCTGTCGCTTCCGCCATATATAATAAGAAAGCCTGCTTTCTTATTGTGATATAAGGGGGGTAAAAGGATAATTATTCTGTCGCTTTTACTATATGTAAAATGGAGTACAGGTGTGAGTGAAAACATACTAATAGAACTACAAGGATTGACTAAACGCTACGGCTACGGTGATACTGAGTCTTTTGCATTAAAAGATTTTGATCTCACTATCAAACGTGGCGAATTTATTATGATAATGGGGCCATCTGGTTGCGGAAAGACCACCCTTTTAAATATTATCGGATTATTAGATCGCGCCAGCAAGGGTAAGTATATTCTAAACGGTGAAAACGTCGCTAGTATTTCAGCTAGGCGTCAAGCTAAACTTCGCGCCAAGAAAATCGGCTTCGTCTTTCAGAACTTTAATTTAATCGAAGATTTACCAGTAATCGATAACGTGGCTTTGCCCTTAGTTTATACCGGTTACTCCAAAACCGCCCAACTAAAAGCCGCTTCTAACGCTCTCAAGCGTTTTCATCTGAACGAACGAGAATACTACCTTCCCTATCAGCTTTCTGGTGGTCAACAACAACGCGTTGCGATTGCTAGAGCAATTGTAGGGGATCCAGAGATTATTCTAGCCGATGAGCCTACTGGTAATCTTGATTCGCGAGCTTCTCATATCGTCATGGAAGAACTTAAGGCTATTCACGGAGAAGGCAACACAATTATTATGGTCACCCATAATCCTTCGCTTACTTCTTATGCTACTCGTGTAATTAATATGTTAGACGGTCAGATTGATACCGATGTTAAAACAGTTTCTGATGCAAATCTTCCTCAACCCATTAGTGTGAAGATTAAAAAGAAGAAAAAAGCCGAAGAACCAGAATTTGTTGAAATCTCCACTCAGAAAACTGAAAAGTCCGATAAAAAAGAAGAAAAAACTCAGAAACGCAAAAAATCTCGGAGGAAAAAATAATGGCATTGCTTCTCAAAACTCATTACAAACTTGCCCGAAGTGCCATTAAGGAAAATCGCACTCGTTCCCTTCTTACTGGTCTTGGTATCGCAATCGGTGTAGCGAGTATTATATTAATACTCTCTCTAATGGGGAGTATTTCAAACCTTATTAAAGAACAAACTAAAGAGATTGGCGCTGATTTAATTGTAGTTCGCCCTAATTCTTCCAAAGACAACATTACTAGCATTGTCGAAGAATTCACTGCCGCTAATTCCTTTCAAAAATCTAGCCTCGCTATTGATGATGTCACTGCTATCAAAAAAGTAAAAAACGTATCCGCCGCAGCGCCTATTGCGATTTCTACTAATACCGTAGACTCTGAAAAGAATAATTTCGAATCTGTACCAATCCTTGGCACCAACCGCGATTTTATCAAAATTGAACCACTAGCCCTTCGTTACGGAGCCTTTCTTACGGAAGAAAATGAAGAAAACTCTGTTGTGCTCGGCCATACCCTATCTCTTGCCTTATTTAATACCGTCAATAGTACCGTCGGCAAGACTGTAACAATTATGGGGGAAAAGTTTATGATTGTAGGGGTGTTAGATGAGGTTGATCGCTCAATCAACTTTGATAATGTTGATTTTGACAATGCTCTTATTATGGATATTAAGAGCCTTGATAAAATCACCGGTTCGACACAGATACAACAAATTAACGTTAAGGCCGCCAACACCGATAGCCTAGAGACGATTTCCAATGATATTCAGGATGCTCTTATTAATCAAAAGCTTGGCGATAAAAATTTTTCAGTTTCATATGGAGACGAAATTACTCATCCAGCCAGCAACCTATTTAATATTGTTTCTGGCATGCTCGCCATCGTGGCTGCTATCTCGCTAGTTGTTGGTGGTATTGGAGTCATGAATATTATGCTAGTCTCAGTGGCGGAACGAACTCATGAGATTGGCATTAGAAAGGCCGTTGGCGCTTCATCTCGTAATATTCTTATGCAATTTCTCTTCGAAGCCCTAATTCTTTGTATTTTTGGTGGTATTCTTGGTCTCGTACTCGGTTATATCCTTGCTTTCCTACTATCAGTTATTACACCATTTGCGCCATATATTAGTTGGGAGATAATAGCTATCACATTCTTAACCACTGTCGGTATTGGCATTATCTTTGGCATTTATCCAGCTCTTAAGGCTGCTACCAAAAATCCTATCGATTCTCTCAAACATTATCGTTAGTCCACCTCTACACATGATATAATAATGCTATGAAGAAATTATTAGAAAAATTGCCTTTTTATAATACTGCCGTATTGCCATACCATTATGCTCAAGCTGTTGTTGCGGGAGTCAAAAACGGCTTTCCCGGTCGTAAACTTCGCGTCATTGCTGTGACTGGCACTAATGGAAAAACGACAACTTGTTTCATGCTTTGGCATATGTTAAATCAAGCCGGACATAAAACTGGTCTTATGACCACTGTTGCTTATGGTGTAGAAAAATTAGAACCAGAACTCGGTCACATGACCACCGTCGACGCATTTACCTTAAACCAGCGCATTAAAAACATCGCGAACCAAGGAGCCGAATTTCTCATTTTGGAAGTTACCTCCCACGCCTTATCTGAGTATCGTATCCTCAATATTCCTATAGAAATTGGGATTTTTACTAACTTAACTCACGAACATCTCGATTATCACAAAACCCTCGAAAATTATCGTAACGCCAAAGGTAAGCTTTTCAAAAAAGCCAAATATAGTATTTTAAATGCCGATGATCCAGCTACCAAATATTATGAAAGCATCGCTAAAGATTATACTACTTATGGTATAAAAAAGGGCCAAAATCAACCAAAAGACGTTAAGTTACAGGTATCAGGTGTCAAATATTCATATCATGGCATGAATATCGAAACGCAAATTCCCGGCGAGTTTAATGTCTATAATTCCCTTGCCGCCGTCATTGCAGGTGAAAAGCTGGGATTAGAGCCAAAATCTATCGAAAAAGGCATCAAGACACTAAAAAGCGTCGAAGGACGCATGAATATTATCGATGAAGGACAAGATTTCACTGTGATCGTAGATTATGCGCACGCTCCCGATGCTATTGAAAAAGTCTTTAAATCTGTTGGCAAGCCTAAAGGTCGTATTATTTCAGTCCATGGTGGTGCCGGACGTCGTGATCCCTCTACAAGGCCAGTACGTGGCGAGCTTTTAGCTAAGCATTCCGATATTGTTATTATCACTGAAGATGACTCACGCGATGAGCCGCTAGACAAGATAATGCAGGGGTTTGTTGAAGGAGCAAAAAAAGCTGGTAAAACATTGAATAAGAATCTATTTACGGAACCCGATCGCGAAAAGGCCATTGAACTTGCACTTAGCAAAGCCAAAAAAGGTGATCTAGTCCTCGTACTCGGTAAAGGGCACGAAAAAACCATCCTTCGTGCCGATGGACCTCATGACTTTGAAGATATCAAAGTTACCAAAAAATTACTCAGAAAACTTAAAGTCTAGTTTGGTTCGTAATTTGCGATACCATCAACGATATTATCAACTGAAGCCCCTATTCCCTCAGCAATAGTTGCTGCACAAGCCATATAAGATACAGATGTTTCACCTGGAACAAAAGTTGCTAAAGTGGTAATTTCTGACTGGATAGAAACTGTTGCTTCGGTCCCTTTAGCGTACAATTTAGAATTTAGTATTTTTACGTCAGAGCTGGAAAGACCAAAGGATAAAGTCTTTTTACTTCCCTTAAATTCTGCAAAAGTATTGTAATTAATATCATCGTGATTTAAGACAACAATTTCTGGTTTCATATCGAACAGAGTCTTTTCATTCTTTAGGAACTCCTCTGGTTCCATATCGCGAAGCCCAGCAGTCACAAAATTGGTCATCGCTGCAACATATACAGGAAGACCGTAAAAAATATTATCCCTCAATCCTTCTGCGGGCACAGTTACTATCACATAGTCAGCCCCCGCTTTCCAAGCGTCAGATAAAAATTTATGTAACATCCCCATCTTAAAAGGTTGGTCAGATGCCAATACTGCTACTTGTTCCCCCTTCGCTTTCATAATCTCATGTACATAATGAGCTACTGTCACCTTTCCGGTGCTACCAGTAATCGCGATCAATTTCATATCGCGCATCGGATTACCATAATATGACTTCAAAACCCGAGCTTTCAATTTTTGTCGTCGAGTCTTCATTCCACCATTTTTGTTTTTGGCCTTGGTTTCATTTTCCCGCTTGCTCATAATACCTCCATTATATCATATATTTACTCTAATAACCTACAAACCAGGCTGACTATCAATTCCTTCTCCTTTGGTTCACTCTCTGCGATAAGTAGTGCGATTGCCGTAAGTGCGCGATCGGAGATTTTTGTTTCTCCCCGGTCAGTTAAGTGACAATCATTCAGAGTCAAGAATAAGATAAACAAAAGTGCCCCAATTCTTTTATTCCCATCATAAAAAGGATGATCCTTAATCACAAAATAGAGCAGGTTGGCAGCTTTTTCTTGAGTGCTTGGATATAATTCCTTGCCCTCGAAACTTTGAAAGATTGCTGCTAGGCTCCCCTTAAAACTACCGTTTCTTTCCTTTCCAAACAAATCGGAACCACCTACGTTTGAGCGTAACTGCTCTACTGCTTCTATACACATTTCTACGGTTAATTCCTTCACGCGACGCTTTTTACTCATAAAGGATAAGTCAATGTGCCCATCATCATATTCCTTAAGAGTTTTAAAACTTCCTGCATATTTAGAAATTACCTCCAGTACTCCATTTGCCTCTCCCGCGTCCAATTCATTTCTTACGGTTAGCCTTCGCACTAAAGCCATCATGTTCTCAACATCATGTAATTTCTTAACCTCTTTTCTCGCTTTTAGTGTAGCTAGACGGTTCTCATTTATTGCTATGCCGTCAGTCACGAAACGTCGCAGTACTGATGTCGCCCAAATTCTGAAATTGGTTGCCTTTTTTGAGTTTACCCTATATCCTACCGATATGATCATATCTAAATTGTAAATTTTCACTTCGTGTACCTGTGTCCTACCAGTCATGGCGCCATGTTGAGTGGTATGTGCATTTTTTGCACACACCAATGCCTCATCAAGTTCTCCCGTGTTTAAGATATTTCGAATATGCCTTCCTATCACTGTTCTATCCACGCCAAACAGTTGTGCGATTTGTGCTTGTGTTGCCCAGAGGGTTTCTCCTTCTGTATCCACGTCAAAAACGACTTCTCCTGACAGCCCCTTGTATATTTCAATTTTTTTCTCTATGTTATCCGCCATCCTCCTGTGCTCCTCTATTTATCCTCATTATATCAGACAGTATCAAAAATGCACGCCCCCCATTCGTGCATCTTTACTTCTATCTTAGCAATCTTTACCGAAATCTTTTCTAAACGCTGCTGCTAATTTATCTGGCCAATCCGAGGTCGGCATCAATTTACCAGTAAAGAAACGCAAAGTTTTTGGTTCATGCGTGAACTTGAGGCCACCAATCATTTCACGATGGTCAAACAACCATTTTACTCTATCTGTTACATATTCAACCTGCGACAGAGTAAACACTCTTCTCGGCATCGCCAAACGCACTAATTCCATTGAGGCAAAACGTTCACTTCCGTCTGGCTCGCGTTCTTCCGAAAGCGTACCTCTTTCCATACCACGGATTCCGCCACAAATATATAAAGCGCAGACTAAAGCTCCTGCTGGGTATTCTGTTTGAGGGATATGTTTAACGAATTCCATTGCGTTAATATGTGCTCCAAGTCCACCAGCTGGCGTTACCATCGGTACGCCATAGTCTACCAACTCATCAACGCAATATTTAATGAATTGTGGCCCTTGCGAGATTACATCCATCTCCATGCTTTCATCGAAACCCACCGTCATTGCTTCCATCTCACGTATCGACATTCCCCCATAAGTCAAAAATCCTTCGAACATTGGTACCAAATCTTCCATCGAATGGAATAGTTTTTCATCACGCACCAAGATTGCGCCACCTCTTGCGAAACCAAATTTTCTTGCCGAAAAATAAATTATATCAAAATTATCCGCAATCGCTCTAGTTATTTCGCGAATCGTCATATCCTTACATTCTTTCTCGCGAGTCTTATTAAAGAATAGGTTATCTTGGAGTAGCGAAGCGTCTAGCACCGTCAAGATTCCTTTATCGCGAGCGATCTTCGTTGCTTTTCTTATGTTATCTAATGAAACCGGCTGTCCACCAATCAAATTTGTGCCAGATTCAATTCGCATAAAAGCGATGTTTTTAGGAGTCTCTTCTTCTATGCATTTTTTTAATTTATCAAGATCTATATCACCTTTGAATGGTAAAGTACTTTTAGTCTCCAACCCTTCATCCTTCACCAACTCTTCGACATGGCCACCCAGCCTAGTAATATGAGCTTTGGCCGTAGTGAAATGGTAATTCATGACTACACAATTGCCAGGTTTCACAAATCTAGTTGCCAAAATATTTTCGCATGCTCTTCCCTGATGTGCTGGCAAACAATGACTAATTCCAAAAATCTCTGCCAGTTTATCCTGCATTTTATAAAAAGTTTCACTTCCTGCATATGCATCATCCGGTTGCATCATTGCTGATAACTGATGGTTACTCATTGCATTTACACCAGAATCAGTTAGCATATCCATAAAGATATCACCATTATGCAATTGGAAAGTATTAAATCCTGCTTCCTTCATTTTTTTCAGCCTCTCATCGACCGGTAAAAGACTGAGTTGCTTTACGATTTCTACACGATGTAGCTCTAGTGGTACTTCTTTATTCTTATAGAATTTAATATTGGGCATTTTATCTCCTTTCTTTTAGCGATAAAAAAACTTCGCGGTCGTTTTGCCGCGAAGTATAGTTTTATCCAAATTATTTTAATTCACAGCAAAACAACCACCTTCACCATAGTAATAGTAGCTGTTTTGTGCAAATATCATAAAATGATTTTATAATAAACTAGATTTTTATGCAATATTTATAAAAATATTTAACATTCAAATTTAAAAGAATACCTCAATGGAGCAGTGGCGGAAGCGAGAGGATTAGTGATTCTTTCATGCATCCTTCAAGACAACTAATCAAGAACAAGTTCTTGCTTATCTGTCTTGGCGGACAGGTGTGTCACAAATTGGAACCTTCTCAAGGCGGAACTTATTCGTTGGGATAAACTCTTAACTCCTATCAGAGAAGAAAAAGAGTTATACCAATTAACTTAGTATATTAGAACTAATATAGGTAATATGGCTTGGTTCTAAACTTGTGAATACCGATGGTAAAATCGTCTATTTGCCAAAGGCTATGTGCTACCAGAAGCGAAGAAACGACAACTCAATATAAAGCACCTTAACAGAGTAAATATCAAAGACCTAATAAAATATCACTTTTGAACGAAAAATGTCGCAAAATGGTTAAAAATTGACAGATATTAGATTTTTAGTGATACTTTATCAGTGCCAAAACGCTTAAGTCCAACAGGGGTAAAGTTCCTATAAAGTTCCCAAATAAACGATAAATGCCGTATAAGTGTCGTATAAGTGTCGTTTTTTTGACATTTGATAAACGCTTAAAGGTTATGTTCAACGGGGGTAAATGTGCTATAAATGTCCAGAATAGCGACTATAACGCTTAAGTCCAACAGGGGTAAAGTGTGTATAAAGTTGTGGAATGGGGGGTATCATTTGACAATAGAAATAGTAATGCTACGATACGCTCGTCATATAAAAAATCAAGGAAGGACTACCAATGATAAACGAGATAGCAATAATCAGCCAAGGAGAACTTGGCTACAACGACAACATATTTAATTCCCTAGACATCAGCAACAATACCAAATTAGAGTATTTAAGCCGCCTTCCTAGGTTCTTTCAGTTTGCATCCACTCAAACCATCAACCGAGATTTACTATTGCGATATAAGCAATATTTAAGAGATGATAATACACTTGGTATTAGTAGCAAAAACAAGTATTTGACCACTGCGAGAATAGCCCTGCGTGAATTGTATCGGCAAGGATTAACGCCCATAGATTTATCAGTCGGAGTTAGTTCATTCCAGCAAAACAGTAAGCACAAAGTGAATGGCTTAAATGAAGAAGAAGTGTCGAGAATATGCGACTATCTGCGAGAGCAAGACAAGTCCTTCAAGAATATCAGACTGCGAGCGATTATATCGCTTTTATTTTTTCAAGGACTACGGCAAGTCGAAATCTGCCGACTAAACTTTGATGATATCGACCTAGCAAATGGAGTTATAAAAGTGCTTGGAAAAGGACGGGAAGACAAGGAATACATACATTTACATCCAGCAAGTCAAAAAGCCTTAAAACGCTATTTAAGAGCCTCTCACGCAAAATATGGACCAACCTTCTACTCGCTCAATGGCAAAAACAAAGGCAACCGACTAACTACTAGGGGTTTAAGGCAAATAGTCCAAAACTTATTTAGCGATCTAGGCATAGAAAAGACCGTTCACGGAAGCCGACACTTTTTCACTACTGAACTTATCAAGTATTACAAATCAGACCTAACAACAGTCGCTAGATTTACTCGTCATAATTCACTGAATATGCTTCAGATTTACAATGACGAAATCGCAAGCGAAAGCGACCCAGAACAATTAGCAAAGGCATTTCAGTATGACTTGTAAAGAGCAAGAATTCAAACTGCGAGTTGTGGGTGGGCTGGACTTTTATGAAGTATCGTCTGCATTCATCAAGGAATTGGAAGCCCGCAATACATATAAGGCTTGCTTATGGGCATTTGTATTGCTTCAGAGCGGCTACTATAAGCATATATGGAAACACTTGGCTATCTATGCGAGCCAATTAGAGAGCAATCAGATAATCGAAATATCGGCACTACGAAATTGCTTCGACCTTAACACGACAGCCAAAGACCGCAAAATGGAAGAAGGCTTTTGTTATATCTGTCGAGCAATCATCAGTCTTTGCAATGATAAGGAAAATACAGCAGAGATGACGGATAAAATAATCAAAAAATACTGCTCTGGTTACTGGCCAGAACTGCTACCAGCATCTTAATTTTAAGTACATTTTATGTTATAATTAAAATGTTCGAAGTCCCAATCTATAGTAAGTCTATCCTGACTGAATAGGTAAAGTATTGAACCCTTCGTGGAGCACTCGCTCCAGTCGGCTCAATCGCTTACTGTAGAAACAGGAACTTCGAACACTCCTAGCGAGTGTTCCACTTAGTTTTAGGGGCACTTCTCGGATTTAGTTAATTAACAAAGGAGTGCCAATGGAAACAAATGATAATATCAAATCTGCGAGTAAAGCCAAAAAAGGCTTACCGGACTTCTTCAAGCAACACAAGAAAAGTTGCTTAGTCGTGCTTGGTATTATCTTGGGGGTAATCATTATTGGTGCTATTAGTGTTGCAATCAGGAACAATATCGAAGAAAACCGAGATTATTATATTTCGGTAGATAAAGAATATGCTTTTGATTGCAATGCAAGTTATGACGAGAAGACTAAAGAAATATCTTGCGAAGAACAAACAATAACTGGCAAGTTTTCAGAATACCCCACAGTAAAAATTGATGGCTATATTACGGTTCATACTGACGGCGACAAGTTCAGCATTAAGCCTTACAACGACATATACAAGAGCCGTTACGAAACCGATGACTTTGATATTGAAAAATTAGAAAAAGGTTTATCAACCGACTACATTATTTATCTTGAGAATACGCAACTAAACAAGCGCTTTGCAGAAACAACAATCTCTGTTCGTTATAAATTATCTGAAGCCGACAAGGAACTCATCACAAAGAAACATAATGACTGGAAAGAGTGGAAAGAAAGCGAAGACGTAAAGGCAAAAGCCGAGAGTAAAACCAAAGAGCAGGAGCAAAAACAAGAAACAAAGTCCGAAACCAGCACGACAACCAGTGAAGAACGCTCTTATCTAGACGCACTCCGTAAATGCACAGTAATGGAAGCCGCCGATATCTACACCACTGGTATTGGCAAAAAGAGCGACAATGTTTTCAATGACGGACGAGATACTTGCAATACTTGGTATTCGCAGTGGGGTGAAGATGATTTCTTTGAGGCTGTCTATATTGACTGGGAGAACCGCAAAACTGAAGAAATCGACGGGCAACCGCTAACATACTATCTAACAATTCTAGGTTGGTAAGGAGTTTATATGGGATTATTTGATGGCATTAAACAGATGAAGAAGAATAATGATGATTTCATTAAATCATTTACCAAACCATTTGAAGAAAAGAAAGCGGCAACCGAAGCCCACAAACAGGCTGTTGCTAATGGTGATATCTCGCCAATCACTCCGTCTGTTAAATTGAAGCAAGGCGAGAAAGCCTATGTAGAGTTTCCTGCAAAGCGCAAAGCCATAGTAACCACGACCATTCAACGAACCGTCGAAAAAACTAAGAAGAAGGGCGGAATAACTAGAGCAGTGGTTGGCGGAGCGCTACTCGGACCAGTTGGAGCGGTAGTCGGAGCAACCACCGCCAAGAGTAAAGGTAATTCAGTTGGCTATACTGAAGATATAGAAAGCCTAAACGATATAGACCAAGGGATCTTGGTGCTTACTGACCAGCGTATGTTATTTGTTGGGCAAGAGATTGTTAGTATTCCGTATGATGAACTGATAGGTGTTAAGTTTGAAAACACAATTACTGGTGCGGAAATCAGCGCCAAATATGCAGGTATGCTAAAGGGCGAGCAATATTTCATCTCTGGCAAAGAAGCGAAGTTGTCGAAAATGTATTATCAGGCCATTACGGAGAAGTTGTTGAAAGCCTAAAATCGGCTCATTATGCCGATAATTTCAATTACAAGAATTATCTATTTAGTGCCCTTCCGTATCTGTAAAACAGTTTAAAATATGTTATAATAATTCGAGAAGGACTAAGTTCATAATGCTCGAAGACAGCGTAGGCAAATCAACCCACAAAGTTTGGCTAAAATATCCAGACAAGGAATACGAGAAGCCATACTTATTCCCGATTGGCGGACTTCGAGGCGACATTATAACTTTAGCAAAATCTGACAATGGTGAAACTCAAATACAGAAAAAGTATAGAATACCAGATAACCTAGAGAAAAACCTTTATCTAGAAACCACACTAGAAGACATCAAAAATCTGAACAAGACAAAGTGCATAAGAATAAATACACTGGAAGAAAAAGACGGTTTCTTGATAGTCGATATTATTCTGAATGAACCTCGTTGCTCTTATTATGTATGGGGCAAATCTGATTTGATTAACAATGAACGCCAACGAGAAAATCTTAATAGGTTTCGGCAATATCCAGTCATCGATAAGAATAAGACATATCAATGCCGTATTGTTATGTTGGGCAAGCAAGTTTATTTGAAATGGGATAATAGCCTGCATTGGCTTTATGGTTTTAAGAATAATGATAAGTCTTCAAGATACAATTTAACAAAAATACTACTCGGCGCAACAGATATAACGCACCAAGCAAAGGAACTCGAGAGTAAAGGGATCAAGTTCCCACCAAAAAGATTAAAAGAGATAATGACCAAAGCGTTTTTGAGGGATACATTGAGAAAGCGATTTATGCTTTCAACTGGGCCAGATAATATTGGCATTAGAAGTAGAGTAGATATTATTGGCGAAGACTTAATAAAGATTATCAGGGAGCAACTCCAATACTATGTTAAAGAAACTTCTCGTCATAGGCTTCAAAAAATGGAACACGACATAGAAAAGGCGAAGAAGAATTTACTCCGCAAAATATAATAGTCAACCCATATTTTTACTCCGCGAAACTTCTTGAAGTTTATATTTACTCCGCAAAATAAAAATCACAGTGTAGATTTGCGGTATGAACCCGCAGGAAGAAATAATGACAGTCGCAGAACTTCGTAAAATCGTTAAAGCCGAGTATTCTTCGACTTTAGTCCTTCCAAGCGATGACGAACTCAAAGATTGCATCAATCTTCTTGCTGGGCTCGCAACTTTACAATATAAACTCTCTAAGAGAGAAACCCCCAAAACGAGATACGGCGAGTAGGAGAAGAACCACGAGTTCGAAACTCCACTCGCCTTTCTTGACTTTTGGTGTTTTTCAAAGAGAATAAAAGAAAGGATACTATATGACTAAACAGTCAAATATCAAAAAACGCAAAGCAGTTATCTACGCTCGAGTTTCTAGTGAGCGGCAAGTAGATAATATGAGCCTAGGCGAGCAACAAAGAGTTTGTAAGGCTTATTGCAAACGCTACTTCAAAGATGATGTTTCGGAAGAACGTATCTTTGTAGAAAAAGGCGAGAGCGCCAAAACCGCCAATCGAACAGAACTTCAAAAAATGCTGAAGTATTGTGCTCAACACAAGAAAGAGATTGGCTATGTGGTTGTCTACAAAGTCGATAGATTTTCACGCAAAGTAGCAGACTTCGCAGCACTGAAAGCAATCCTTGCAAAAATGGGTATAGCCTTGCGATCCGTAACCGAGCCAATCGGAGAAGAAAGCAACACTAGCGTTCTTATGGAAAACATTTTAGCCTGTTTCGCTCAATTTGACAACGATATGAGAGGCGAGCGAGCACAGACTGGAATGCGAGCAGTCGCAAATGAAGGTGGCTGGACAATGTGCGCACCAGTAGGTTACATAAACTGGAAGAATGAAGCAAAGAAATCGACCTTAAAGGTAGATGAAGAAATGCGAAAGCCTATACAAAAGTTCTTTACTAAGTTTGCTACTGGTCTTTATACACAAGAAGAAGCAGTCGAACTAGCAAAGAAATGTGGTATTCGCAACAAAAAAGGTGAGCCGATGTCTAGAACCGGTATTCATAAAATGTTGAGAGCACCAGTCTATGCTGGGTGGGTTTGCAATAAATCTACTGACGGCAGAATGGTAGTAGGGCTTCACGAGGCACTTATAGACAAGAAAGATTGGTACAAGATACAAGATTTACTAGACGGCAGAACCGAAGAAGGACTTCCGACTAGAAGTAGGTTGCCGAAGTATCATAAGAATAATTCCAAGTTTCCGCTACGCCGTTTTTTCGTATGTAGCATCTGTGGTAAACCGCTAACTGGTAGCACTTCGAAAGGTCATACAACTTGCGTTTCGTACTACCATTGCCATAGATGCAGTGTAAAGAACTGCGGTCATCGTGTTTCCGTTCAGCAAGAAGAAGCACACAGAAAATTCGAGGAGTTGCTGGCTCAAATAGAGCCAGCCCCTTGGGTTCCAGCAGTGTTTAAAGAGATAGTCATTAGACAATGGAATGAAGATTTTAGAAGCGCCATTAGAGATGTAGAAAGCATAAATAGTAAAATTTCTGAATTGGAACACAAGAAATGTAATTTAATTGAGAAGTATGCGGACGATAAGATTAGCGAAGAGGACTATCGAAATATGATTGCTGGCTACGAGCAAACCAAGCGTAGTTTGGAAGCCGAAAGAGTAAGTCTAGAAGAAAACAAAGTAACTAGAGAAAGCGTAATCGACACTGCAATGGAGTTTATAACTGGACTGGTCACTACTTGGCGAAATCTACCCCTGGAAGAAAAGCAAAAGTTCCAAATTGCAATTTTTCCAAAGAAAATTACAGTGTTACCAAATGGCGACTTTGGAACCTATGAATTAAGCCCGATTTTTCAAGAAACAACAGAGATAGAACGCACATTAACAAATGATAAAAAAGGCTCCCCTTCGGGGGATGCCACTATGGCGGAAGCGAGAGGATTCGAACCTCCGAGAGTCTTGCGACCCCACACGATTTCGAGTCGTGCGCCTTCAACCACTCGGCCACGCTTCCGCCTACAATTCTAGCATAAAAGAGGAATTTTTGCCACACATCTTAAAAATATGTTATAATAGTTCTGTCACCATTTATGGTGATGCTCATTTAATTTCTAGGTGGATGTTCTTGATTTATCATTGACATCCACATATGCGCCCGTAGCTCAGCTGGATAGAGCGTTTGCTTGCGGAGCAAAAGGTCGTAGGTTCGAATCCTGTCGGGCGTACCAAAATCAGAAGAAGACTCCAAAGGAGTCTAATTTTGATTTTAAGAGACCGAAAAAGGATAAACATCCTGTCGGGCGTACAAAAAACAATGCCAAAGGCCTAATTTTTATAGTATAATAAATATATTATGCAGTGGGAACAAATTACAAACGTCATTTTAATATCATCAATTGCGACCGTGGCAGTTTTTATATTACTCGGTCTTTATCAATGGATTAGCCGAAAATCCATCAAAAAAGTCGATGCGGAAATCCGCTGGATGCCACTTCCTTTATTATTAATGACCATCGTGTATTACTTATTTGATAAAGTATGGATCGTAGCTACACGCCCAAATGGTTCCGGTGAACCAGCCTTCCCCTCAACCCATGTCATGGTCGTTACCACAATATTCTTTATAGTTACCATCGTCATTCCAAAATATATTAAATCAGTAGCCATACAGATAATCCTCGAATTTATCATGGTGATATTGATTTCTTTAACTTGTACGGGTCGCATTATGTCCAATATGCATTCTCTTTGGGATGTCCTCGGCGCCATCGTGTTTGCTTTTATCTTTAGTGAAATATATTACATAATTATTCGGAAAGGAAAGAAAAATGCCAAGCGTCTTCACCAAAATCATTAACGGCGAGATACCATGCTATAAAATCTATGAGGATGACAAAACCATGGCCTTCCTCGATATCAATCCGGAGACCAAGGGCCACACATTGGTTGTACCAAAAAATGAAGTAGACAAGATCTACGAATTACCCGATGAAGACTATCAAGCTCTCATGGACACCGTCAAAAAACTCAGTGCCAACATGGAAAAAGTCTTAGGCGCTCGTACGCTTTGGAAAGTTATCGGCACAGACGTCCCCCACGCACACGTTCATTTGTTACCATTCGATGAAAAATGGCAACACGGCAAAACTTTAAAGCTTACTTCAGAAGAATTTGAAGACATCCGCCAAAAACTCGAATATAAATAATTTTTACTACCGCAAGACTACGATGTGGCCAGCTCACAAGGAATACTCTTTCTTGTGATATAATTATTACAATAAAAGAGGACCAAAATGACATTTTCAAAGAGTTACGAACCAGGAGAATTTGAATCAGATATTTATGCAGCTTGGGAGGCTTCAGGCATTTTTGACCCAAAGCTCACTACGAGACCAGTTGATAGTGATGGAGATGGCGTCGACGATCGTCAGGGTGAAAACGATACTTTCTCTATCGTTATGCCACCGCCAAACGCTAACGGTAACTTACATATCGGTCATGGTCTTACAGTTGCACTTGAAGATTCTCTCACTCGTTACTATCGTTTAAGAGGCTTATCCTCGTGGTATATTCCGGGAGCCGATCATGCTGGTTTTGAAACTTGGGTCGTCTACGAACGTGAACTCGAAAAGAAGGGCCACTCTCGCTTCGAATTTGACCGCGACGAATTATATGCTAGGGTCTGGGACTTTGTCGCCGAACAACGTGGCAATATGGAACTTCAACTACGTGCCTTAGGCGCTTCCTGCTCATGGGAAGATTTGACTTTTACCCTCGACGAAAATGTCATTGATCGCGTATACACCACATTTGAGAAAATGTGGAATGACGGCCTAATCTATCGAGGCGAAAAACTTGTTAATTTTTGCCCAAAGCACCAAACCGCATTCGCTGATATAGAAGTTGAACATGAAGATGAATCAGGTACTCTTTGGGACATCGCCTACGTCTATGAAGGTGGTGAAGTGATAGTATCCACTACTCGTCCAGAGACTTTATTCGGCGATGTGGCTGTTGCCGTAAATCCAGAAGACGAGCGCTATAAAAAGCTCGTTGGTAAGACCGTAAAATTGCCACTCACCGACCGTGAAATTCCTATCATCACTGATGAGCACGCCGACCCAGAATATGGTACCGGTGCCGTCAAGATTACCCCGGCCCATGATTTCGATGACTTTGAGGTTGGTGAACGCCATCAGCTTGAACGCATTAGAGTAATCGCCGAAGATGGCACCATGATTAATGTGCCAGAGGCATATTTCGGCCTAAATACCAAAGAATGCCGCAAGAAAGTCCTCAAAGATCTCAAAGACCAAGGCTTACTAAGAGGTGAAAAGAAAATCACCCACTCAGTTGCACATTGTTATAAATGTGGCACAGTCCTAGAACCCACTCTCAAGGAGCAATGGTTTATTGATGTCGAACGTCTCGCTAAGGCCGCTATCGAACATCTCGAAAACGGTGAAATCAAATTCCACCCCGAAAACAAGCGCAAGGTCCTCATTAACTATCTCAAAGGGCTTAAAGATTGGAATATTTCTCGACAAATTCCGTGGGGTATTGCCATTCCAATGTTTAGAAAGATTGACGACACTGCCACTGATGAACCAGATTGGGTATTTGACCGTCGTACTCATTTGCAAGTTATTGAAAAAGCCGGCGTCAAATATCAACGCGACGAAGATACATTCGATACTTGGTTTTCTAGCGCGCACTGGCCAATTGTCTGTACTAACTGGACTGAAGAAAACTTCAACCCATATTATCCGCTAAACGTTATGGAAACAGGTGCCGATATCCTCTTCGCCTGGGTCGCTCGCATGATTATGATGGGATTGTATGTCACCGGTGAAGTGCCCTTTAAAGAAGTCTATCTCCATGGCCTCGTCCTTGATGAGCATGGTAAAAAAATGAGTAAAAGCAAAGGTAATGTTATTAATCCAATGGATCTTGTCACCAGATTCGGCTCTGACGCTTTTCGTCTCGGTATTTTAAGAGGCCGCTCCGCCGGGATGAATCAAGCTTTCAGCGAAAACTCCGTTATTGCTGGTCGCAATCTCTGCAATAAACTCTGGAATATTTCCCGTCTGATCCAATCAATTATTGATACAGAAGAAGATATCCCAAGCGCCTCCGATACCCTAAACATGGGCGAAGATTGGATTTGTCGTGAGTTAAATAATTGTCTTGAGCAGGTCGAATTGGCTATGTCTAACTACCGATTCGCCGAAGCTATTGAAGTCCTCTATCAGACGATCTGGGATAAATACGCTGACTGGTTCCTAGAGAGCCAAAAAATCTATCGTAATGTTCCCCTTCTCAAACAAACTCTCGAAACGATTCTAATTGCTCTCCATCCATTTGCTCCATTTGTCACCGAAGCTATTTGGCAAAATCTCAGCTGGACCGACGGATATATCGCTACGGCTGATTGGCCATCTAGGCTTGAATATGACCCCATTTCGACCGAACAATTTGAAAACATAAGGATTATCGTTTCCGAAGTCAGAACCACCTTACAGGCCCTTCCAGGCACTAATAACGCAAAAAAATACAGCCTATTATATGACAATGATAGCCTCATTAACGACAATCAACTTCTCATTCGCAGTCTTACCAAGGTTCCTACCATCAACAGCTTAAATGGTGCTCCTCGTGGCCTCAGACTTGCCTTAGCTAATCACGAACTCTATTTGGACGTACCAGAAAACATTGTCAAAGAATACAAAGATAACCTTACTGAACGTATTTTATCTGTTGGGCGCGAGCTAGACAATCTCAATCTTCGCATGAGTAATCCAAATTACCTCAGTAAAGCCCCCGAACATCTTGTCAAAGAGACAACCGAACAGATCAGAGAAAAAGAGGCCCTCATCGCTCGTCTCAAAGCTGAACTTGAAATAATCTAGGACCTATACAGGCACAACCAATAATTGATTTTTAACCTATAAAATGGTATAATATACTGATACCTAGTTCTTTTCGCATTTTGCCAGTTTTAGAAACGGAGGTGGCTTCTATGGCAAAGACACTTGTTTACCAACTTTATCCAAGAGCTTGGGATGGTGGCCTGAAAGCCATGACCGAGCATCTATTCAT
This sequence comes from uncultured Candidatus Saccharibacteria bacterium, assembly GCA_947165975.1. Lineage (GTDB taxonomy): Bacteria > Patescibacteriota > Saccharimonadia > Saccharimonadales > Saccharimonadaceae > Nanosyncoccus. Next base: position 63,198 of record CAMVCL010000003.1, read on the forward strand.
TATTAATTATCTTGGGGCAGATTATGTTTGGCTGAGTCCGATCTACCCTTCACCGGGCTATGATCATGGATATGATATTAAGGACTATACTGCAATTGATGATCGTTTTGGCAACATGGCGGATTTTGACTATTTCGTCAAGACAGCTCACAGCTACGGCATCGGTGTAGTTATGGATTTAGTTCTCAATCATACCTCTATCAGTCACCCATGGTTCACTGAACATCCAGAATACTATTATCGGACAGATTTAGATTTTATCTATGAATGGCAAAATCTCTTTGACGGCACTAATCAGGTATGGGAATTAGATAAAAACTCTCTAATCCCACATTCTCTAGAGGCCAACGAAGTAGTAAATAGACCGCATAAGTATTATCTTCATTTATTCCATAAAAAACAAGCAGATCTGGATTGGTTTCCTTGGCATAATGAGCGAAACCTCAGATATAAAGTGAATCAGAACCTTGTCAGGGAGTTTAAACAAATCGTAGATTTTTGGATTAACCGACACGGAGTTGATGGTTTTCGCTTGGATTTTCCTCAAGCAATCAACAAAGACATCAATCAACTCGAAATGCAAGTTCCAGATTTATTATTTGGCTCAAGGGCTACAGAGGTAATTAATGCTATCTTCTCAGAAAAAGAAAACCCATTTTTAATGATGGAATGTTTAGACCCAACTTATGGTGGACTAACAGAATATTACTATGAAAATACTCATGTAGACTACATATTAAACACCAAGATTAAGGACGCATTTTCTGAAAGTAAAGAAGAGTTTGAAAAAATAATCTCATCCGCCTCAAGCGACTCAGGCTTCATGCTCGATTTAGAGTCGCATGATTCGCCACGGTTCCCTTCTCGAGGCGTTTCAGCTCAAAAAGCGATTGATTATCTTTTTGGTAGTGGTGCAGAGGGGGTTTGTCTCTACCAGGGGCAAGAACTTGGCCTAATTAATCCGAGCAAAAAGGATCTGCCAAACAAAAAAATGCTTGAACTAGATGCATGGTCTAAGATGAGAGCAGAAAAAGGCGAACCGCTAGATGATATTCGGCCAAAATCACGTGCAAATGCACGCATTCCTCTACCGTTAGAGGAGTATCGCCGCCAATTATACGACCCAAACTCAATTTTGAATTACACTAAAACCTGGATTGACCGTTGGAAACAATGACTGTAGGGCCGCTCGCTGAAGCGGCCTTATCTCTTGTTGACAAAATTAAATAATTATGATAAAGTAAATAAGATAAGTCAAAAACTTTGTACCTTAAATTGGTTGTTCACCTCTAATAATCACAGTGTTCATGGCATTTTAAAAACGCTATGATTCTGTGATTATTTTAAGGAGGGCGAAAATGAATAATAAATTCGAATTAACTAGCAAAATGAAAAGGTTCAAAACCACAGATGGGCGAATCATTGCTCTGTATCGTATTTGTGCGCTAAAAACTTTTCACATTGTAAAATTGATCAACGGTGAACGTACTATAACCACCGTCAAAAAAGGCTCCATCGGAGGATGGGTCGAGAAAGAAGCTAATCTTGATCAACGTCATGGTGCCTGGATCGATGACAATGCTGTTGTTGTAGGTGAAGCTAGAGTTACAGACGATGCTTGGGTGGGGGATCATGCTATCGTGCAGGATCGAGCTCATGTTAGCGGTTGCGCCAAGATTGGTGGCTATAGCCGCATTTCTGACTCCGTCAAAGTAAGCGATACCGTCGTAGTACATGGGCACACTAAACTTAACGACAAAGTTAAGGTTGGAGGAGACACTCATCTATGTGATGCATATATCGGTTCGAATATTCAGATTATCAACAACCATATCGTTTAATCTAAAAGCCGCTTGGATCCAAGCGGCTTTCACTCTTTATTGTATTTTTCGAGATTAAATAAAGGCTTCTTCCCTTTGTCCACAATTCCCTGTGCTCTATGCAAAAGTTTTTGTAAGGCCTTCTCTGAAGAAGCCGAGCCGACATGAATAGTCTTTACGACTCTCCCCTGTTCTTTATAACAAACCTGGACACCAGTAGCTCCAGATGTAGTTTTAAATTTTCGAATAAAAGCCATACTCAAATTGTATCATACTGTACCTGGTAGCAAGAACGATTCAGATTGTCATTTGACTTGGCTTCCGCCCCACTCAACCAAGGTAAAGCCATCTCTAGTAGGTGCAGAATCGAGTTTTTGTTCATTAATGTCGATAGGATTTTCAAGGGGTTTATATAGCATTAATACACGAATCACCGTATCTGGCTGCGGGTTTACGTCTAATGGCATATAGTTATTAATTTCATCCATCGAAGCAAACCTAATGTAATTATACTTATTGTCTTGCATTTTTGGCAACCAATAAATGATAAATTCCTCCGATTCCCTGGCATTCAATCCTAAAATCGCCAGCTTCTCCTCCAAAAACTCGGCAGTGTTAGATCCCTCAACTATGAATCCCTCATTTGTCATCCCATAGTCACAATTCTTCCCCTCCCAATACAAACTATAAAGTTCCCTTTTTGTTTCCATATCTATCAAGGTACCATCTGGATGCGCCAAAACCTCCCAACCATCAACGTATTTGGGATAACTTGTCGTAATTAGGTCAGGATTACCTAATTTTACAGATACGAGGGTATCTTTCTCGGGGTAGAGATAAATGATAGGTTTAGCATCTACATATATCGTTCTTCATTTTAATAGCCTCACCTAATTAAACAATACCATTTGTAGCACACTGGAGCCGCAAAATTTTTTTAATTCCCTATTGAAAAACATTAGTTCTTCGCAACAATTCCCCATCATTTATCCACAAAAGCATAAGAAAAATCAAGCAAAAACAGAGCGTCACTAGCAACCGTGCAGCTTAGCATCCCGATTTGACAAAACAAAAAGCTCGCGCTAAAATCAAACCAACAATTGCACAAAGTTGCAGTTGGGAGTAGTTTTAGCACCCCAGCACGTCAATAGGCATACGCACCAAAGCGCTAAAACAGAGGAAAATTCAAAAAACCGACAGGGAATTATACCTAAGCCGGAGTTTTTGCATAAGCATAAAATGAAATGCTTATGTTGTCAACAAAAAGCACGTGTTTATATGTGTGGTATAATGTTTTTTATGAAAATTCCAATCACACAATCGAAGGAATGGCACCAGCTACAAACAGAGCTTGGTGAAAAATCTGTTATTAAATCTGAAAAGAATTATCACTTCCTGGCCATTATTAAAACTACCCCAGTAGGCAAATATCTATACTGTCCTTATGGTCCAATTGCCAAAGACGAATCAGGTTTTAAGGCGGCGATTAAATCACTACAAGAGCTTGCTAAAGAGCACAATGCTTTTTTTATTAGAGTGGAGCCTTTCGAAGAACTACAGACAAAATACCTTCCACAATCTGCAAAAAAAACTAAAGATTTAAACCCCAAAGAAACCTGGCTTCTCGATCTGACAGGGAAAGATGAGGAGATTAAAAATAAACTCCCCAGTAGATTACTTCGTTACCACCGCAATATGGCAAATAAAGGTATAACGATAGAAACCACCCATGACCCAAGTAAGATCAAACATCTTCTTAAGTTACAAAAAGCACTCGCAAATGAAAAGGGAATTAGCACTTATTCCGAAGAATATCTCGAGACGGAACTAAAACAACCGTTTGCAACCCTCTATCTTGTTAACTATCAGAATCCAGACACCAAAGAAAAAGAAATCATAGCTGCAGGGCTAGTCTTTGATGATGAGACCACTCGCTATAATCTACAAGGTGCTCAATCAGATTTAGGTCGCAGACTTCATGCCACCGGCATATTAACGATACAACTTATCCTCGATGCCAAAGCCAAAAAGCTCAAAACATTCGATTTTTGGGGCATTGCGCCAGAAGGCGCACCAGATGATCACCCCTGGAAAGGGTTCACTAATTTCAAGAAAACTTTCGACGGCTACGAATTTGATCACGCTGGCACCTATGACATCGTCGTCAACCATTGGAAATATAACTTTTATCAGATACTCAGAATGATTAACAGGGGAATACGTCGATAAATATCTAATTGATCATTCCATCATGTGACATAAACGCAAAATAATTAATATGCATATCTATGCTATAATCTAGTTATGAAATTTATCACTCTAGAACCCGAAGAATTTAGGAAATTCGCCAACAAAAACCCCTATAAATCCTTCACTCAAACTCCAGAAATCGCTAAATACCGCACTTCAAACGGCTGGACTGCCTACTATTTCGGTGTAGAAGAAGATGGCGAGATCAAAGCCGCTACCATGTTGGTGGCAAAACCTACTTTTTTAGGCAAATCCACTTTTCTGGCTCCCGGCGGACCACTACTTGATTTTGAAGACACTAAAACAACTAACTTCTTTCTTAAAAACCTCAAAAATTACGTTAAATCTCATAATGGCTACGCTCTACATATCGACCCGTATTATCAGCTAATAGAGCGCGACAGAAGCGGCGCAATTAAAGAAGGGGGATTCAACCACAGGAAGGCTCTCACTACACTCAAATCCCTAGGTTTTAAGCCCAAACCGCACTCTGGTCAGCCAAAATATCACTTTATCATGGAAATTAAAAACCGTACCCCAGATAAGATTCTTGCAGATTTTAAGCGGAATACCAGAAACCATGTTCGCAAAGCCGAAAAACAAGGTGTCACTATCCGCGAGTTGAGCAGGGAAGAACTTAGTATTTTTAAACAAATTACCGAATCCACCTCTGAACGTCGTAATTTTACTGATCGACCACTTAACTACTATGAACAAATGTATGACCTCTTTCACGACAGAGGAGAAGTTAAATTCATGCTTGCGGAAGCTAACGATATCCCACTATCTGCTGCCATGTTTATGCTTTACGGTGACGAAATCATCTATCTGTTCTCTGGCAGTGACGAAAAATACATGCGTGAATATAACGCCCAATATCTTATTCAGTGGCACATGATAAAACATGCCGCTGAACACAAATTTAAGATCTATAATTTCTACGGTATCAACGGTTTACCAGACCCGAACTCCAAAGATTACGGCATTTATGATTTCAAAAAAGGCTTCACCAATGAAGAGACTGGCCGTGTGGTTGAATTGATCGGCGCCCACGAACTCCCTGTAAGTCCCATTTTTTACTATCTTCACCAACTTCTTTCAAAACTCAAAAACCACTAAAACAAGGCTATAGCCAATCACACCAGTTTTTATGCTACAATATTTTTATGAAACCTACTGGGCTTACCAATAAACAAGTTGAAACGCGAATCAAACAGGGGAAGACTAATCAAACTCCAAAGAAGAATCAGACCACTATTGGCAAAATAGTCCTCAAAAATTCCCTTACTATCTTTAATCTCGTCAATCTTATTCTTGCCGCGATGATTCTTTTTGTTGGCTCGTACAAAAATCTTCTTTTTATTCTTATCGCCATTGCTAACACCCTGATTAGTATCATCAACGAGATTCGAGCCAAAAAGACCGTCGATAAGATGCGCCTGATTGCTGAACAACGCCCTACTGTTGTTAGAGAAAGCAAGACCATCCAGATTGAACAAGACCAGATTGTTGAAGGTGATCTCCTGGTTTACTCACTCGGTAATCAGATCATCGTAGACGCCATCATCATTGAAGGTCAAGTCGAAGTCAACGAGTCTTTCATCACGGGCGAACAAGACAACATCGTCAAAAAGAAGGGTGACCATCTTATCTCTGGTAGTTTTATCGTTTCTGGTACATGTAAAGCTGTCGCCATATCCGTCGGCAAAGATAATTTTATCAACAAACTCGAGAAAAATGCCCACACTATCAAAGCCGCCAACTCTAAACTCTTTACCTTAATGAATAATATCGTTAAATACATCTCATATGCCCTTATCCCAATCGGTATCCTTCTTCTCTTTTCCAGACTTCGGGTTAGCGAAGATACTGTTACCGCTGTAACCAGCACAGTAGCATCTCTCATAAACATGATCCCTGAGGGTCTCATCCTCTTAACTAGTTCTGTCCTTGCTCTTGCTACAATTCGACTTAGCCGCAAACAAGTCCTAGTCCAAGACCTCTATTCTATTGAGACTCTTGCCCGCGTAGATTGTATCACACTAGATAAGACTGGCACCCTCACTACTGGCAACATGCAAGTCACTGAACTTATTCCGGCCCCATCCCAATCAAAAAATGCCCTTGAGACAGCGCTAAAGCTTATTTTAAGCACTTCCACAGCCGATAACGCTACCAGCACAGCCTTGAAGACAAAACTGCTCAAAACGGACAAATATGAGCCTACAGAGCAAATCGTCGAAACAATACCATTCTCCTCTGACCGTAAATACTCTGGCGTCAAGACTAAGACTGCCGACTACCTCATGGGCGCACTCGAATTCATGACTAAGGACCGGGAATTATTAAAACTCGAAAAAACTCTTGATAAAAATTGTCGTATTATTTCAGTCATTAAACGCACCACGAGCAAAAATCAAACTAAAGAACAATTACTTGGTTTCGCTCTTCTAAAAGATGAGCTCAGGAAAGATGCTAAAAATATCATCGACTACTTTTACCAAAACGATGTTGATGTCAAGATTATTTCTGGCGACAATCTCCAAACCGTACAATCCATCGCTTCGCAGACTGGAGTTAGAAATACCGACCGAGCCATCGATCTATCTACTCAAGAAAAGCCTAACTACGAAAAACTTGTTCAAGATTACACGATCTTTACTCGGGTTAAGCCGGCTGAAAAGAAACATCTTATTGCGGCCCTCAAAAAACAGGGCAAAACTGTCGCTATGACTGGCGATGGCGTTAATGATATCCTCGCCATGAAAGAAGCTGATGTTTCCATCGCTATTGGCGAAGGCTCTGACGCTGCTCGTCGTACCGCTAAACTTGTTTTACTTGGTCCCGGCTTTGAATCAGTTCCATCGATCATTGATGAAGGCCGTCAATCTATCAATAACCTCGAACGTTCTACTGCCTTATTCCTAGCTAAGACCATTTATGCCTCAATCCTCGCGGTTCTCTTCATTTTTCTTCCACTCACCTCTCCGTTTTCCTCTCCCATTGAAATGACGTTGCTAAATTTCGCTTGTATCGGCTTTCCGGGACTTATTCTCGCCCTCGAACACAATACTGCTCGTCCCAAAAACCGCTTCGCGCGCAACGTCCTAGAATATTCTGTGCCAGTTGGTATTACTATTTCTATCGCTATGCTTACCTTGTCTATTCTTGCCGAACTCGGTATTTTCTTCCACTATGAGCTACCTACCGCAGCCATCTTCGTTACATTCATCATCGACCTAATTCTCATTTATTGGATTTCGAAACCATTAAATCCTCTTCGAGGTAGTCTTCTACTCGTGATAATCGGAATTATGATTGGTGCCTTCTTTATCCCATTCACACACACCCTCTTCGACTTCGTCTATCTCACCCCAAGTGATTATTTGACCACTCTCTCTGTCGCTCTTGCATCCGTAGCTTTAGTTGAGATAATCCGTCTCTTTATGCAAAAGCTTAGCGCCAAACTGTTTGACCACACTCGCATCTAGACCTTGCCAAAACATAAAAAGTATGCTATAATATAAAAATACGTGCTCCTAATAAGGGGCTTGCTCTTTAATAGAAAGGTTGGTTTTACGATGAGAGATTTAACATTAGACAGTCTGGGTAGACTTAAGCAATTAAAATGGGAAGAGAAGGAAAAAGCCAAGAAAGAACATAGAGAGACTCGTGAACAAGTCAGTCATGCTTATGCGGCAATGAAGGATGCTCGCAATGATCTCACTGAAAAGATGCAGATAATGAATTGCGAGTTTGAGATTCTGAAGGAACAGAAGGTTACGAATGATGCTATCTGGAAAAAGTATAAAGAGAATCGTGACGAAATTGATGCCAGGATACAACCTCTTAAGCTCGAAGCGGACCAAGAACACTCAGCCATGATCGATTGTTTTGAGCGAGCCAATAAGATGTACGATGATGGAGACAGAGAAATGGCTACAGTCATCTCTAGAGAAGGACACGAACATCGTGCTAAGCGTGACGCCCTCAATCAAGAGATACGAAAGCTCGTTGATGAGATCAAGGCAGCCAAAGCTGAAGCTAAGGCTTCGACTCAGCCAGTAGATGACGCCGATTTTGTGACTGCCCGAAATAGATTCGAAAAGGCTAAAAAAACGCTTGCTCAAGCGGAAGCAGAATTTAATCGCGTCAAAGAAATACGTCGCGAAAAGAGAGATACCTGGCAACTTGCTGAAAACGAATTCAGAAAAGTCAAAACCGATTTTGAAAGAAGGCTTGAAGAAGTCAGGGGCACTCAGAGGGAAAAGCAATATGAATCGTTCTTTTATTGATTGGTAAGACCACCAAACCAGCCACTTCGGCTGGTTTTTTCATACTAAATTATGCTTCAATCGACACTCTCGGATAAATATTTAGGGAATAAGGATCAATAGGCTTCACGCCAGATTTTATCTCATAATAACAAGCTGCCGCCACCATGGCTCCATTATCACCAGATAAAGCTGGAGAAGGAAAATGAGCATTGGGCAATGCTATTCGTAACTCTTGGTTAGCCGACACGCCACCTGCCACTGCAACAGATTTCACTTCAGGATACTGTATCTGGGCCAATGCTAGTTTTTCGCACAATATTTCTACAGCCGTTTTTTGAAAAGAAGCCGCAAAATCTGCCACTTGCTCCGGATTTAGATGATTTTTTAAGTCGTGAGAGGGGTGTGAAATCGGCAACCCTAATTCCTGTTGTACGGAACGCAATACTGCAGTCTTGAGTCCTGAAAACGAAAAATCCAAACCTTCCACTTTCGGGTGTGGAAATTTATATTTGTCAGCATTATGTCCTATGGCAGCATTAGCGATCGAAGGACCACCTGGATAAGGCAATCCTAAAATTTTCGCAACCTTATCAAAACACTCCCCCACTGCGTCATCACGTGTCGTTCCGACTATTTCAAACTGATTATGCGCCGGCATATGCAGAATTTGAGTATGTCCACCCGACACTACCAAAGCCAAGACAGGAAAAGCTATTTCAACGTCACTTGATAGCCAGTTCGCATAAACATGCGATTTAAGGTGATGTACGGCGTATAGTGGCTTGCTATGCAAGATTGCTAAAGTCCTGGCTGTCAAAGTCCCAATCAAAAGAGAGCCTAGGAGTCCAGGCGCATGTGTTACGGCAATCGCATCTATCTCCTCCCATGTGCATGACGCATCCGATAAGGCCTTGTCGATCACTGGCAGCATCACCTCTAGATGTGATCTGGCTGCCACTTCCGGGATTACGCCTCCATATTCGGCAAAAATATCAATTTGCGATACCACTACATTTGACAAGATCTCGCGCCCGTCTCGTACTACTGCTGCTGCCGTTTCATCGCAACTAGTTTCAATCCCCAAAATTAACATGGCAGAATTATACCATAGACAATCAAAAACTGCAATAAATTACAGATAAGATATATCACCATATGAATATAAACTAGGCTGGAGGACCGACATTTATACATACACCACAATTAAACTAGGCTCAAATAATATCAAGGAGATAATTTTGTACTTTCTGAAAACTCGTGGTACAATACGCTTATGGATAACAATAATTTTGAGCAACAATTTACACAAAATGTTAAATCGACCATGCCACAACCAGCAATGGAGACGCCAGTTGGTAGTTCCAAACTCCCTCTCATTATAGCGCTTGCGTTGGCAGCAATTACATTGGTTGAATCAATCGTTTTGATTATCGCTTTTGTCAACTTTTTTGGTGAAGATACCTCCGAGGAAATCATCAACGAGGATATTTCTGTCGAAGAAAACAATTATTACCAATATGATAATGACGGCAATCTAGTGTCATTGAATCTTACATGTACTGCCGAGGACGGTGCAAAATATGTTCTAACTAATTCAAAAACCTACGAGCATCGTGACGCCTCAGGCTCAGTCACGAATTCTGGCGACTATTCGATAGTAAACGATAGCTTGGTCTCATTAACCAGCTCAAATGGAAATAAGGTTTTATATTACGATTGGGTTTCATTAGCTGATGAACTTACCCTCTATGATTGCGATGAAGATAGCGGCGCAACATCTTCGACAGAGTAGTTTCGTTGGCTCATAGCTACACGACTAAGGATAGCTCAAAATTATTCCTTCTTTTGCCCACCGTGATACCAAGGGGCGTTTATAAAAAATATCACTCACCGTTTATGCTATAATCGACATAGAAATGCACAGCAATAGATTCAGGAAAACAACAAAACGACTTAAGGCAAATTCTTCTCGCCTGATAATTGCTGTCGTATTTACTATACTCATTACTGTTTGTTATTCAATTACCCCTCAGGAAGCACGAGCTCTTAGCTTTAGCTCTAAATGCCATGGTCAAGGTGCCACAATTACGAAACAATATTTTCTCTATACGGAATGGTGTGGCAAAACTACTAATATTCACCGCTGTAATAGAAGTGGGACTAAATTATCATCCTGCAAAACTATCATCAAAGGAGAAGAATTCGAGCACGCCAATGTTCTTGAGCATAACTGGGGTTCCAATTATTTCTGGATCTTCGATTCGGGAAATCCTAAAAATGGTGCTTCTAAATGGTGCTATAGCCTTAAGGGTAAAGAGGCAAGCAATGATAGTAAATGCGGGAACATTCCCAACAATAATAATACCAATAGTAGTATAGAAGGCACAAAGCAAGGCTATACTTACTATAACGGTTATTTCTTAAAAGGTGCTAGCGGCAGTAATCGTATAGTGATACGTAAAAATGGCAAAAAAATTAAGACACTCTCCAGTGGATTTGCTAGCGGGGAATTAGAAGACGTCATGGTAGATGGCGATACTGGCGAAATCTACTACACAACTAGCGGTTGGGGAACTACATATCTTCACAAATATTCTGGTTATAAATTAGAAAAACTAAAAACTGACAGCTCTAACTCCGGCTCCTCTAGCTCTGGTTCATCCTCTTCCAGTTCCAATAATGGCAACCCAGGCCCTGCCTCCTCCACTCCAGCCCAACCATCCTACACTACTC